>NZ_JASCXP010000240.1:0-11352 GCF_030010695.1 Nocardia sp. CC201C | reverse complement strand
ACGCGCCGGGCCCTCGGCGAATTCGGAGGTGACCAGGGCCAGTGACATCGGCGCGAGCACCGCCGCGGCCACGCCCTGGACGGCGCGGGCGGTGAGCAGTTCCCACGCGTGCTGGGCGAGCCCGCCCCAGGCGCTGGCGAGTGCGAAGACCGCCAGACTGCCCAGCAGCAGGGTGCGGCGGCTCACCAGATCGGCCAGCCGCCCGCCCAACAGCATGAGGCCCGCGAAGGTGAGCAGGTAGGCGTTGATCACCCAACTCAGCCCGGAGCCGCTGAAGTGCAGGTCGGCGTCGATATCCGGGAGCGCCACATTGACGATCGACAGATCCAGGGACACCAGGAACATGACGGTGAAGACGACGGCGAGCGTCCAGCCCACCCGGCCGTCGGGGCGATCGGTCACGGCAACCTCCATAATTAAATAACGCGTGTGCTTAATATGGTTAGCATGGCCTGACCCTGGTGTCGAGAGGGTCATTTCGCAGAATGGGAGCCATGGCCGACAGTGCGACCACACCCCGGCGGCGCGGCCGACCCGTGCGCGTGAGCAGGGCAGACGTCATCGCCGCGACCACGCGGCTGCTGGCCGCGGGCGGCAAGGACACGTTCAGCATGCGCAAACTCGCCGACGAACTCGGCGTCAGCACCGCCGCCGTCTACCACCACTTCCCGGCACAGGCGCAGCTGTTCATCGCCGTGCTCAGCGCCCGCGCCGAGGAACTGCCCGCGCCTCGACTGCCGCGGGATCCGCGCGAACGCCTGGTCGCGCTCATCGCCTATCTCATCGACATACTCCAGGAGCTGCCGTGGGTGGCCGAGCTGCTGGTGGGCGGGGAGTCCTTCGGCCGCGCCGCGCTCTGGATCCTGGACGAATTCATCCGCAGCGCACGGGCGTTGGGCGCCAGCCCGCAGTACGCCGCCTACATGTACTCCGCCCTGTGGCGCTTCGTGCTCGGTGAGCTGCTCATGCGGCGCGCCGACGCCGAGCGCGCGGCCGCGCCGGATGACGCCCGGCCGCCCCGATGGACCGAATTCGTGACCACGGAGGATCTGGCCGACTTCCCGGAGGTGCGCGACATCCTGCCGCAGTGGAGCGCGGTGCGGGAACTGCTGCCCGGCGATACGGCGATCCGGAGGTTCGTCGACGGCCTGCTGGGTGGCATCGATACTCTGGAGTCGGGTGCGCAGGGCACCGACCGGCACTGATGCCGGTTCGGCGGAAGCAGCGAGGACGGGAACGATGAGCGATGCGCCGGAGCACGTCGATGTGCTCATTGTGGGAGCTGGACTGTCCGGAATCGGCGCCGCCTACCATCTGCAACGGGCCTTCCCGACGCGGAGCTACCTCATCCTGGAGGCGCGCGCGGCCAGCGGCGGCACCTGGGACCTGTTCCGCTACCCGGGCATTCGCTCCGATTCGGATATGTTCACCCTCGGCTACCGCTTCCGGCCCTGGTTGGGCGACAAGGCCATCGCCGACGGTGACTCGATTCTGGCCTACGTCCGCGAGACCGCCGCGGAGAACGGCATCGACCGGCGTATCCGCTACCGCCACCGGGTGATTCGCGCCGAATGGTCCTCGGTGGACGACCGGTGGACGGTCACCGCCGACCACGACGGCGAAACCCGCACCGTGACCGCGAACTTCCTGTTCTGCTGCTCCGGCTACTACCGCTACGACGAGGGCTACACCCCGGAATTCGCGGGCACCGACCGCTTCCCGGGACCGATCGTGCATCCGCAGCACTGGCCCGAGGACCTCGAGGTCGCCGACAAGCGGGTGGTCGTCATCGGATCCGGCGCGACCGCCGTGACCCTCGGCCCGGCGCTGGCCCGGCAGGGCGCGCACGTCACCCTGCTGCAGCGGTCGCCGTCCTACATCCTGTCGCTGCCCGAGCGCGACCCCACCGCGGCGCGGCTGCGGCGCTTCCTGCCCGCGCGCGCCGCCTACGGGCTGACCCGCGCCAAGAACGTCGTCTTCAGCACTGCCATCTACCAACTGTGCCAACGGTATCCGCAGCGCATGCGGGCCTGGATCCGCGGTTGGCAGGAGAAGTGGCTGCCCGCGGGCTACGACATCGACACCCACTTCACCCCGCGCTACAACCCGTGGGATCAGCGGCTGTGCCTGGCGCCCAACGGCGATTTCTTCCGCGCCATCCGCAAGGGGCAGCTGACCATGGTGACCGACACCGTCGACACCTTCACCGAGTCCGGGCTCCGGCTCGGGTCGGGCGCGGACCTCGACGCCGATGTGATCATCACCGCGACGGGGTTGAACCTGCTGGTCTTCGGCGGTATGGAGCTGGTGGTGGACGGGCGGCCGATATCCCTGCCCGACACCATGGCCTACAAGGCCATGATGCTCTCCGGCGTCCCCAACTTCGCCTACGTGCTGGGCTACACCAACGCCTCCTGGACCCTGAAGGCGGATCTGGTGTGCGAGTACGTGGTTCGGCTGCTGAAGCATATGGACGCGCACGGCTACGCCACGGCCACCCCGGTCCGCGACCCCGCCGTCGGCACTTCACCCTTCTTGAACTTCGAGCCCGGCTATGTGCTGCGCGCCCTGGAGCACCTGCCCAAACAGGGCGACCGCGCACCGTGGAAGCTGACCATGAACTATCTGCGCGATCTGCCGAAACTGCGCTACGGCCGGATCACCGACGACGCCATGGTCTTCGAGCGCGCCCACCGCGACGCACCGGCGCGCGCCGCGGGCTAGGCCGGATCGAAGATACCGGGGACGGTGAGGGCGTACTCCACGTCCTCGCGGCGGCCCAGCGTCACCAGCACCCCGCGGATCATGGTGAGCCGCGCCTCCGCGATGGCCTCCGGAGTCGGTTCACCGTGCGGGGCGGTGGCCGAGATCCGGTAGACCACGAATTCGCAGATCTGCAGTGCCGTATCCAGATTCAGGTCGCTGGGGGCGGGGCGGCCGATGTCGGCGAATTTGGCGCGCACCAGGGCGCGGATGTCGTTCAGCGCGCTCTCGCGATAGGACGAGACCGGTGACCCGGGATCGTGTAGTTCGGCGAACAGCGGGGCCAGCATGGTGCCGTGGCCGTCGGCCCAGTACAGGTACGCCTCGATCATATTGATGCCCAGCTGCACCGGCTCCACGCTGCGTTCCAGCGCCGCGCGCACGCCGCCGACCAGATCGTCGTTGGAGATGGTGAGCAGCGCGTGCAGCGGTTCGGTGGCATTGGCGAAGTAGCGGTAGAAGGTGGGCCGCGCCAATCCGGCCTTCTCGATGATGCGGGCGACATTGAGTCCGCGCGAACCGTGTTCGGCGAACACCTCGGAGGTGGCCAGCACGATGCGGGCGCGCACCTGATCGGCCTGCTCGGCTGTTTGCGGTGGCCGTCCCCGTCGAGGAGCGGCCGTGGCGGACTGGGTCATTTCACAAACCCCCGCGGAGCGCTTGACATGAGGTGCGTCACGTCTATTAATCTAACATCAGTGTTCGCGTAACACTGCTGTTCAGCAAATAGCGGGTGCGCCCGCGATCCACCCACCGAGAGGGCGACCAATGACGACTGCCCCGCAGCTCGCCGCCGCCGATGCGCTTCCCTTCGACCTCGTGCAGCGCCTGCTGACCCATGCGCGCGCTGGCGGCAGGCCGTCCGTGGAGGTCTTCGCACCCGCCACCGGCGCCAAGATCGTCGATCTGCCGCAGTCCGCCACCGCCGATATCGACGCCGCCTTCGCCACCGCCCGCGAGGCGCAGCGGGAATGGGCGCGCACCCCGATCGCCGACCGCGTGGCCGTGCTGCGCCGCATCCACGACCTGGTGCTCGCCGAACAGGATGTGATCCTCGATATCGTGCAGACCGAGACCGGCAAGTCCCGGGTGCACGCCTTCGACGAGGTCAGCGATGTGGCCGTCAACGCGCGCTACTACGCCGCCGAGGCCAAGAAGCTGCTCGCCCGCCGCACCCCGCGCGGCGTCATGCCGGTGCTCACCCAGGTGGAGGTGCTGAACCGGCCCAAGGGCGTGGTCGCGGTCATCTCGCCGTGGAACTACCCGCTCGCCCTGGCCGCCTCCGACGCGCTGCCCGCCCTGGTCGCCGGCAATGCCGTCATCGCGCGCCCGGACAATCAGACCGCGCTCACCGCACTGTGGGCCATCGATATCGCCGAGCGCGCCGGACTGCCCAAGGGGCTGTGGCAGGCTGTGCTGGGCCGCGGTCGCGAGATCGGCGGGCAGGTGATCGAGCGCGCCGACTACGTCGACTACACCGGATCCAGCGCCACCGGGCGCACCATCGCCCGGCAGGCGGGGGAGCGGCTCATCGGCTACTCCCTGGAGTTGGGCGGCAAGAACCCGCTGCTGGTGCTGGACGACGCGGATGTCTCCGCCGCCGCCAAGATCGCGGTGCGGGCCTGCTTCGCCTCGGCCGGACAGCTGTGTGAATCCATCGAGCGCATCTACGTGCACGACAGCGTCTACGACCGGTTCGTCACCGAGTTCGCCGAGAACACCCGCACACTCACCCTCGGCAAGGAGCGCGACTTCTCCTACGAGGTCGGTTCCCTCACCTTCCAGCGCCAGATCGACACCGTCGCAGCGCATGTCGACGACGCGGTGGCCAAGGGCGCGACCGTGCGCGCGGGCGGCCGGGCGCGTCCGGATCTGGGTCCGTACTTCTACGAGCCCACCATCCTCGAAGGGGTGCGCGAGGGGATGACCGTCTACCGCGAGGAGACCTTCGGGCCGGTCGTCTCCGTTTACCGCGTCGGCAGCGACGACGAAGCGGTGCATCAGGCGAACGACACCGCCTACGGGCTCAATGCCAGTGTGTGGAGCCGGGATACCGATCGCGGGCGTGCCGTGGCGGCGCGCATCCACGCCGGATCGGTGAATGTGAACGAGGGCTTCATCGCCGCCTGGGGATCGGTGGCCGCGCCCTCGGGCGGACTGGGCATCTCCGGGACCGGGCGGCGGCACGGACCGGAGGGTCTGCTGAAATACGTCGACACCCAGACCATCGCGGTGCAGCGCGTCCTGCCCATCGCACCACTGCCCGGCATGTCGGAGAAGCTCTGGGCCAAGACCATGACGCTGTTCCTCACCACCATGAAGACATTGCGGCAGAAGTGATCTGCCACTCGAGACAGGGGTACACACGGGTATGAAGGACGTAGCGGGCAAGAAGGTCCTGATCACCGGGGCCGCCATGGGGCTGGGCAAGTCCTTCGCGGTCCGGGCGGTCCGGGAGCGCGCCGCCGACGTGGTGCTGTGGGACATCAACGAGGAGACGCTCAAGGAGACCGTCGCCGAACTGAGCGCCCTCGGCAGCAGCCGCATCCACCACTACGTGGTCGACGTCTCCGATCAGCAGGCCATCCGGGATGCGGGCACGTCGGTGCGCAGCGAGGTCGGCGATATCGACGTGCTGGTCAACAACGCCGGCATCGTGCGCGGCAACGGCTACTTCTGGGAGACCGAGAACCGCGGCGACATCGACAAGACCATGGCGATCAACTCCCTCGCCCCCATGTACGTGACCCTCGAGTTCCTGCCCGCCATGGTGGCGAACAAGGGATCACAGGCGCGGGTCATGACCATCGCCTCCTCGGCCGGACTGGTCTCCAATCCGCGCATGAGCGTGTACGCGGCCTCCAAATGGGCGGCGCTGGGCTGGTCGGATTCGGTGCGACTGGAACTCGAGCAGTCCGGCAACGAGCACGTGAAGGTCACCACCGTCTGCCCGACCTACATCAACACCGGCATGTTCGACGGAGCCAAGGGGTTCTGGTTCACCCCCATCCTCGACCAGGAGAAGGTGGTCGACACCTCCTGGACCGAGATGAAGAAGGGCTCGGCGCTGGTGGTCATGCCGTGGACCTCGCGGCTGAACCGCGCCATCACCGGCCTGCTCCCGCTGAAGGTGCGCGACTTCTACCTCAACACGGTCGGCGTGTACCACTCCATGGACGAATTCCGCGGGCGGCAGTAGAGATTCGGCCGCGTGGCCGGAATGTCCGGCGCTGACGCGGAGGGCCACCACGGGAAGTCTCACTGACGCCCTCGTGCAAGGTCCCGTGCCCACCTTCGCGGGGAAGGTGCCCAGTTTTCGAGGAGAGCCTCGGAATTGGCCGTCGTTGCGGACAACAGTGATTGAATGTCCGGACCGGCCAGGACCCGAACCTCGCCAGTTGCGGATGCTTCCTGCGCTGACGGCGGAAGGTGTCAGACCCCGCCGTTATGGTGCGGACATGACAGACCTACCAAGTGGATCAACGCTGGTCCGCACATGGTTCGGTGATGACCGCGCCTGGGGTTGCCTGGTCCGTGAGGTACTGACACCCAGTAATGAAGGGTTCCTGGCCTATTCGACTCCCGTGAACGATCCGGAGTTCGAGGGCCTCGACCCCGAGGGGTTGAGGGCACGGCAATCCGGCGGTGCGATCGTGTCCTTCCTCGCCGACGAGGTCACTCTCACCGATCCTGAGCATCCCATCTTGGCGGTCTGGGTCCTGCCACCCCAGGATGACGACCACGGCGACCGGCTGCCGTTCCGCGTCGTGCCCGACCAGCTGTGGAATGTGGAGAACAACATCAACCTCTCGAACATGAGCTGGGAGGACTTCACCGACCGCGTGGGCGCGGACGGCGTCTACCGCGGGGAAGTGGTGGCGAGGGAATCGGATTACGGGTTCGATGTGCGGTCCATCATGGCCCAGCGACTGGCATATCTGAGACCGGGTGCCGCCGAATCGATTCGCAGCGCCGAATCTACGAACACGACCCCGGACATGGCGATCATCTCCCGCGAACAGGATCCCCGCTCGATCCGCGAGCAATTGGCAGCACTGAGATCGTATCCCGCGGCGCTGTCCTGGCATTGGGTCACCGCCTTCGACGCCGAGCACGCCGACGACAATCGAGCCGACTACATCGCAGCGTTCCTCGAAGAGATCGGCGAACACGCCTCCGCGCTGGACATCGTGTTGGCGTCACTGAGTTCCGGCGAAGACTACTACCTGGTCTTCGTGACACCGACCCAGTTCGACGAGCTCTCGAGGCTTTTCACCGAACACCGAATGCCCATCGAAGACGTGCGGCGTGGCCGCTGGACGCACCGCATCACTCCGGAACAGTCGGCCGCGATCAGAGCCTGGGCCCTAACTCATGGCAGCAGGATCACCGCCCGCGGAACGATCACCTGGATCGAAGACCCATCCTGAAATTGGCATTATCGTGCGTTCGTCCGGCGCCGAGGCGTGGTCGGTCCGTGATGCTCCGGCCACGATGGCGTGGGCGCGGGCAGCTGCTCAGAGTGCGGACAGCGCGGTCAGCGAGTGGATGACCGTGATGCCGTCCCGCACGGCGGTGCTCGGGGCCGCGCGGTTCAGCCAGTGGGCGCGCAGACCGGCGTCGCGGGCGCCGAGTCCGTCCACATCCCAGCGGTCGCCGACGTAGGCGACCTGTTCCGGGGGCAGGCCGAGCAGGTCGCAGCCCGCCAGGAAGATATCGGGATGCGGTTTGGGCGTGCCGAATTCGGCCGAGCACAGCACGGCGTCGCCGAAATGGGGGAGCAGGCCGACGGTGCGCAGCTTGCCGACCTGGTGGGTCAGCGAGGAGTTCGACACCACACCCACCGCGATGCGGCCAGTGAGGGCGGACAGCAGCGGTTCTGCATCCGGGAAGGCCGCCCAGGTGGCGTCGCGTAGCGCGACATAGCGGTCGAACCAGGCGCGGGCATCGTCGGTGGTCGCGCCGATGTGGGCCAGCAGCAGCTCCGACCGCAATTCCTGCTGCCCGGTGAAGGTCAGCTCACCGGCAAGGTAGCGCGGATACTCCCGCTCCTCGAGTTCCTTCCACAGCGCCACGGCGTGTTCGGGGGACGCGAACCGGTCCAGCAGCCCCTCCGCCGCCAGATGCGCGAGAATTCCGGCCCGCGCGGTGGCCGAATAGTCGACGAGGGTGTCGTCGATATCGAAGAGAAGGCCGCGAATCGTCACACGCCCACGCTACCGGCGAGCGAACCGATCACCACCGTCGCACCCAGTTCCTCGTCCGTCGCGACCCGGGGCGTCAGGCCGTGTTCGGTGAGGAAGTCCACGGCCGTCCCGGCCTGTGCGGCACCGGTCTCCACCAGCAGATGCCCGCCTGGTGCCAGCCACTCGGGAGCCGCCGCCGCGACCCGCCGGAAGATATCCAGCCCGTCCGCGCCGCCGTCGAGGGCCACCGGGGGCTCGTAGTCGCGCGCCTCCGGCGGCATGTCCGCAATGGCCTCGGAGGGCACATACGGGGTATTCGCCAGCAGTACGTCCACCCGCCCGGCCAGCTCGCGGGGCAGGGCGGCGAACAGATCACCTTCGAACACCCCGGCACCCGAGGCGGCGAGGTTGCGCCGCGCACACGCCACCGCCACCGGGTCGATATCGGCCGCCGTCAATGCCACCGAAATGCCCCGGGCGGCAAGCTCTGTCGCGAACGCCAGCCCGAGCGCCCCAGACCCGCAACACATATCGACCGCCACGATCCCGGACCGACTGCCCGGCAACGACTGCGATCCGTGCGGATTCGCGGGCATCGGCACCCACGCCGTCTCCGCGACTTGTGCCGCCCCTGTGTCCCGCGCCGTCTGTCCGGCTTGCGCCGTCTGTCCGGCTTGCGCCGTCTGCCCGGCTTGCGCCGCGTGCCCGGCTTGCGCCGCGTGCCCGACTTGCACCGCCGCCCCGGTGGCCTGCGCGGTCCCGGCGATCCGCGCCCGCGCCAAGCGCACGGCCTGCTCGACCAAGTACCCGGTCCGCTGCCGCGGCACGAAGACCCCCTCCGACACCGCCACCCGCAGCCCTCGAAACTCCACCCACCCCAGCACATATTCCAGCGGCACTCCCGACACTCGCCGTGCCACCAGCGTTTCCAGACGTTCGGCATCCACCGCGGCCGCGGTCAACAGCCCCGCCTCGTCCTCGGCGAACACACACCCCGCCGCCCGCAGGCGCGACACCAACTCATCGAAACCGTCGGCAACCATTCCGCCCATTGTGCCGCCTCGCCGGACCGCGCCGCCCCGCTGGGGCGAGCATCTTCGCCGGATCGCACCGCGTCGTCGACGTGGGCCGACCTGCCGGATCGCCCCGCCGTGACGCCGGCCAGGCCGCTCGTCGATCACGCCGTCTCGCCGGCCCGGGCCGCGGCGTCGGGTGCGGTTCGTCGGGAGGTCGGATCCTCGCCGTACCGGCCGTGGTGTCCGGGGACGGCCGTGCCGCTGATACTACCGAGTTGCCGCACCGATTCCGCCGGAGAGACCGGCCCGGAACCGGCTGGGCTGCCGAGGACCGGCCAGACCGCCGAACCGGCGGTAGCGCCGAATCATGCACAGCTCCGAGGACTGGGACACCCCGAGCGCGCCCGGGGTGTGCCCTCGGTCCGATCCGCCGCGCCAGTGGCCACGACGCGGAACGCGATGTCCCCGGGTCCGTCCGGACCCGGGGACATCATCGGACTGTCCGCGGCGCGTCTACCGCTGCGCGGGCAGCAGCAGCGTGCGGGTGGCGTCGAGGTAGATACCGCGCTGGGCGGCGCGGTTGGGCGGGGGGAGTTGGGAGACGAGCTGCTCCAGCGAGGTGGTGGCCCCGACCACGGGGATGCCCGCCACGATGAAGTCGGCGACGGCACGGCGGATGTGGTTGGGGGAGGTCACCACGATGGCGCTGGTCGCGCCCGCGTCCCGGAGCATCTTCGACGCGTTCAAGGCATTGCCGACGGTGGATCCGGCCCGATGCTCGGCCATGATCCGGCTGCCCGGAATGCCGCGATCGAGCAGCCAGCGTTCCATGGCGGCCGCCTCGGTGATCCCGTTGCGCGGATTGCCGCCGGTCACCACGATCGGGGAGAGCGGTGAGGCGATGGCCTGCAACCAGGCCGCCTGCATGCGGTTCACCAGTTCGGGCCGCATCGCGCCGTCGGGCAGCAGGCCGTAGCCGAGCACCACGATGCCGGTCTGCGGTCCCGCGATGGCGGGAATCGGATTGGGCAGGGTGCCGATGGCCGCGGCCACCGCCCGGAAGATGGTGCGCACCCCGTCGGCCAGGCGCGGATTCAGGGTGTTGAGCCGCATCAGCGCCGCCTCGCGGGTGATGAGGTCGCCGGTGTAGTCCGACCAGACCGCTTGCAGCGCCAACGCTTCGGCGTCGTCGGGGGCCTCGGCGAGCAGGCGGCGCAGATCCTCCAGGCCCGCCGCGTCGTCGCCATTGACGAAATTGCTCTGTGCCGAGTTGTAGAGGGGACCCGGATCGGCCATGGCCACCGGTGATCCGAAGATGGTGAGCGCGGCCGCGGCGGCCACGACCAGGGAGGGTAAACGCCTTGCTGTCTGCACCGCAACGACACCTTTCCGCGAACGAACGAGGTCTCACACGCACTGCTTGCTGGCTATTGGCTCGAGGCCGAATGGAGACACGATACGACTGCCCAGCGCATCGGGTGGGGATTTGCCACAGGGAAATTCCGAGTGCGGATCTCCGCGCGGAGGGGAACCCGGGCCGCGCGATAGGCTGTATCCCCGTGTATACGCTTTCGCTGATCGGCAAGGAACTCGCCGCCGCTATCAATGCCGACACCAAGCAGCGCGCCGCCGCACTCGCGGGCAACGGCGCCGCACCGCGCCTGGCGCTGGTGGTCGCCAATGACGATCCGGCCAGCGCCTGGTACGTGAAGTCGCTCAACCGCGCCGCCGAACGCAATGGAATCGCCTGCGAGAACATCGAACTGGGGGTTGACGCCACCGCGGCCGATATTCGCGCGAAGCTGGTGGAACTCTCGGCCGATCCGAGCGTGGACGCCATCATGCTGCAAACCCCGCTGCCCAAGGGTGTCGGCCTCGACGACGTGAGCCCGGCCATCATCGCCGCCAAGGACGTGGACGGCGTCAGCCCGCTGTCACTGGGCCTGCTCGCCACCGGCCTGCCGGGCTTCCCGCCCGCGACCTCCGAGGCGGTGGTGGAGCTGGCGAAACATCACGGCGTCGCGCTGGCCGGTAAGCATGTCGCGGTGGTGGGCCGCTCGAATGTGGTGGGCAAGCCGCTCGCGCAGCTGCTGCTGGCGGAGAACGCCACCGTCACGGTGTGTCATTCGCGCACCACCGATCTGCCGGGCGTCACCTCGGCCGCGGATATCGTGGTCGCGGCCGTGGGGCGGGCCGGGCTGATCAAGGCCGAGCATGTGCGGGAGGGGGCCGTGGTCATCGACGTGGGCACCAATGAAGGCGAGGACGGGTCCATCACCGGCGATGTGGACGCCGCGGCCGTCACCGGCAAGGCCGCCGCGCTGAGCCCGGTCCCCGGCGGCGTCGGGCCGGTGACCACCGCGCTGCTCATGCGGCACGTGGTTCAG
>NZ_JASCXP010000239.1:0-11578 GCF_030010695.1 Nocardia sp. CC201C | reverse complement strand
GCCACGGGCGGTGCGGCATCGGATACCGACGTCCGGGACGAGACCCGTGCGCGAGGCGCGACCGGGCGATCGGATGCGACCCCGCCGGAAGCGGAGGGCGTGCGGAGAGAACATCGGCGACACACCGCAGCGGAACATGCTGGTGCGGCAGCGGCTTCGGCTGGTGCGGCAGCGAAACCCACTGTGGCCCAACGCGAGATCGAGGTAGGTCCGGCAGCGGGGGCCGCACACGGCGCGATCGCGCTCGGTACCGCGGCGACCGTGGACCGCGATGACGCGCGCGATGCGGCGGTAACCGATGCGGACCAGGCGGGAATCGGACCGGCCCGTACCGGCGCAGTGAACCCGGAACCGACAGCACGGGACAGCCGCCGCGAAACCGCTCCCGCCGGTCACGAGCGCGATATCGGCGGACTTGCCGATCCCGGTCGCATCGATACCGAGCGCGCTTCCGGTCGCCTCGATACCGAACTTGCCGATTCCGGTGCCGATGATGCTGAGCTCGTCGGGGGTGAGCGCGGCGAGCCGGAACCCGCACCGTTCGATGAGAACCGCACGGCCGCACCCGCCGTGCGGCGGCAGCGCGACGACGAGCCCACGGGCGGGGCGGAGTTCTCCGTCCGAGAGTGCCGCGATTCCGGTGCGATTCGGCGTGGGCACGGAAAAACCGGCATGGACTCGGAATCGGAGCAGCCTGCTGACGTATCCCACTCCGCCGCGCGCACGGCGGTCGCCGAGGTTTCCGGCGCTGATGCGCGTGGCCCGGTTGCTGACGGCTCAGGTCCCCGGTCGCGCGAGGTGGCGCCTGGCGGGGCCGCCTCTGACGCCTGTGGTCCGGCGGCTGACGCTTCCGGTCCCGACGCACGTGAGGCGGTCGCCGACGCTACCGGTCCCGACGCACGTGAGGCGGTCGCTGACGCTTCCGGTCCCGACGCACGTGAGGCGGTCGCTGACGCTTCCGGTCCCGACGCACGTGAGGCGGTCGCCGACGCTTCCGGTCCCGACGCACGTGAGGCGGTCGCCGACGCTTCCAGCTCCGATGGACGTGGTCCGGTGGCCGACGGCTCCGGTCCCGAGTCGCGCGAGGTGGTGGCTGACGGGTCCCGTTCCGTGGCGCGTGGTCCGGCGGCGGATGCTTCCGGTTCCGACGCGCACGAGGCCGGTGCTGCCGGGGCCGGGGGGCGTGGTACCGAGGGCGCGCGGCGGGTGGAGCGTGTGGGGGAGCGTCGTGGGCATCGAGAGGTGGAGGCCGCTGTGCGTGATCGGCGTGTGAGTGAACAGCCCGGACGGGAGCGTCGGGAGGAGGAGCCGGCGCGGCGGGAAGGGCGGCGGGCCGGTGCTCCGGGACGGGAGCGTCGGGAGGCGGAGCTCGCGTCCCGACGGCGCGGGGAGGACGGGGCACGGGAGCTGCGTGCAGCCGACGACGGTGCTCGCGAGCGGCGGGATGGGGAAACCCGGCAGCGGCCGCGAGCGGAACACCCGGTGCGTGAGCGCGGGCGGGGTACGGATCTGCCGGAAGGGGAGCGCATGCGCAAGGCGGAACCGGGGCGGGATCGTGCCAAGGACGCCGGTGGGCGACGCCCCGTCGAGGGGGATCGACAGCACGGCCGCGAGAACGGACGCGGGCGGGCCGTCGAGGGCGACCGCGTGCACCTGGGTGGACGCGCCGCGACACCCCGACGACCGCGGCGGCCCCGCCACGAAACCCCACCGGTCGAACGGACCGGCCGCGGCCGCCGAACCGGCCGGGGCGCGGACAAACCCGACCGGGCCGCACTGGCGGCTGAGCGCGCCGAGCAGCGGCAGCGAGCCAAGGCGCGCAAGGGCGGCAAGCAGAAGCAGTCCGGTCCGAAACTGCTCGACGACTCCACCCGTGCCCGGCTCGAGGCCGTCGCCCGGGAGAAGAACGGCCTCGGCGCGGCCTGGGCGGCGTTCCGGCTGCACACCGACGATCTGCGCCGCCGCAACTTCGCCGCCCGCGTGGAGCGCATGGAGTACGGCAGCCACGACGAATTCGACCGCACCACAGCCCAACTCACCGACCGCGGCTATCTCGGTGAGGGCGGCGGCCGGATGAACGTGATCGGCCGCCCGGTCGAATACCGCGCCACCACCGCGCAGGTTGCGGGCCTGTGGCCGTGGTCGGTCGGCGCGGGCGCGCCACTGATCGGCACGCCGCTGGGGTCGCACCTGCACACCGGCGCTCCGGTCTGCTTCGACCCCATGAACTGGTTCATGCGCGGCAGCTTCATCACCGCGCCGAGCCTGTTCGTGCTGGGCCTCAACGGTTTCGGCAAATCCTCGCTGGTGCGCCGCATCGTGCTGGGCGGTGTCGCACAGGGCATCACCCCGCTCATCCTGGCCGATGTCAAGCCCGACTACCGCAAACTGGTGGAGTTGGTCGGCGGCCAGGTCATCGATCTCGGTTACGGGCACGGCAAACTCAATCCCCTGGCCGCGGGCGTGCTCGGCTCCATCGTCCCTCGCTTGTCCGAATTGCCCGCTCTGCAAACGCAGGTGGTGCAGGAGATGCGCGCCCGCCAGGTCACGCTCATCGCCGGTCTGGTCGAACTGGTGCGCGGCGCCCGGGTACGCGACTACGAGGAAACCCTCATCTCCACCGGCCTGCGCATCCTCTACCGCGAGGGCAGCGGCTTCACCCCGGACCAGCCGCCCATCCTGGAGAACCTGCTCGAGGTCATCGTGGCGGGCGGCGACGAGCTGAAACTCGATGCGGGCGCGGACGACGACACCGAGTACCAGAACGCCATCAAGGGGCTGCGCCGCTCGCTGCGTGCGCTCACCCAGGGTCCCTTCGGCGCGGTCTTCAACGGCCACACCACCACGCCGATCGACACCGCAGCCACCGCCGTCTGCATCGACGTCTCGCATATCCCCAACGGGGACAAGAAGCTCAAGGCCGCTGTCATGCTGGCCTGCTGGGCCGACGGTTTCGCCTCCGTGGAGGCGGCCCATGTGCTGGCCGACGCGGATATGGGTCCGCAGCGCTACTTCCAGGTGGTCATGGACGAGCTGTGGCAGGTGCTCGGCCTGGGCGACTTCATGGTCGACCGCGTGGACGAGTTGACCCGTCTGCAACGCAGTATCGCCACCGCGCTCATCATGATCAGCCACACCATCAAGGATCTGCAGGCGCTGGGTTCGGAGGCGGCCATCGCCAAGGCACTCGGCTTCCTGGAGCGGGCGCGCGCCAAGATATTCGGCGCGCTGCCGGCGGAGGAGATCGCGCGGCTGGATTCGACGGTGCCCTTCACTGCTGCCGAGGAGGAGATGGTGACCAGTTGGTCCGCGCCGCAGGCGCTGACGGGTGAGGCGCTCAAACCGGGCCAGCACCGCCCGTCCGCACCCGGTACCGGCAAGTTCCTGCTGAAGATCGGTGAGGACCGGCGACCCGGCATCCCGTTCCATATGGAGTTCACGCCCTCGGAGCGGGAGAGCGGCATCCACGACACCAACCAGCGTTTCAGCGAGTTCACCGAATCCACCTCGCACCGTGGCTCGGACGAGGAGGGTGCCGCATGATGCCGCATCGGTCGTACCGAAGAGTCTCCCCGGAGGTCCGGCAGGCCGCCGTCGAACAGGTCATCGCGCTGACGGGCAAGCTACGCAGCGAATCCGAGGCGTGCCGGGTGGTGGCCGATCAGATCGGCGTGCACACCAATTCGGTGCGCAACTGGGTCCGCGCCGCCGAGGGACCGGGCCTGGAGCGCATGGACGCCACCGCGCTGCGCCGCAAAGTGGCGCTGCTGCAACAGCAGTTGGCCGCCGCCGCCGAGATGAACCGGACCCTGGTCGAAACCCTCAACGACGCCAAGCGCGGCATATGACGGCATCCGGCACCGGACACGCCGACTCGGGAAAACCGCAGGTATCGCCCCGCGACCGGCGGGGACGACTAGCCTGGAACGGTAGTCCGGTGAAACGCGCGAACCTGGTGGTGATGCTGGTGGCGAGCGTCGCGGTGTTGGTCGTGTCCTGTGGTTCCGACGGCGACGATCCCGGATCCGCGCCGGGCTGGAGTCCGCCCACGTCCACCACCAGGCTGTTGGAGGAGGCCCCGGCTCCCGACCCGTCGACCCCGGAGGGGGTCGCGGTGACGGCGCTGCACGAGATCTTCACCTGGCATCCCGCCACCGAGGGTGAGGGCGCGGCGCTGGCGCGGGCGCGGGAATGGCTCGGTCCCAGCTTGATCCGTACCCTGGACAGCACAGCGACCGCGGTCGAGACGCCGAAGGCGACCGTGCGGTGGGCCGAGTGGAGCAGCGCCGGCGCCACCGTCGAGGCATTCACCTTCGCCTCCGGCGTGGCGGCGCCGGGCACCGACCCGAACCGGCAGCAGTACAAGATCGGCATCGAACAGACCGTCGTGTACCCGGACGGGCGGCGCGAACCGCTGCCGCCGACGACGGTCGTCGCCACCGTCGTCCGCACCGCGGACGGCTGGCGGCTCGACGAATTCCGTTGAGCGGCAACGACTGACAGGTCATCCCAGGAGGCAGAGATGGCGAAGAAGAAAGTGCAGGATCCGGCCGTACCCGGTCCGGATGCGACCCTGTATCTGATCTACGCGGGCTTCGCGCTGTTCGGAACCCTGTGGGTGGCCCTGCAACTGGGCAATCAGCTCTCCACGCCCCCGCAGGATCTCCCGATCAACCCGATCGCCCTCGGGTTCGGATTGGGCCGCGGCGAGCTGACCTGGCCCACCGCGTCCACGGTCATCGTGGTGCTGGTGGTGCTCGCCGCCGTGACCTACCTCGTGGTCAAGCGGAAGATGAAGACGCGCAAGTCCGTCGGCCGACTGGCGGTGGACGACAAGGCCGACCACATGGGCAGCGGCAGCGCCATCGGCCCGCTCACCGAGGCCGGGGTGCGGGACAAGGCCAAGCAGCTGGGCATGCGACTGGGGCGCGACGACACGCCGGGCGTCCCGATCGGCGTGGCCGTCGCGGACGGCCAGATGGTGTACGGCTCCTACGAGGACCTGCACGTCGACATCTGGGGTCCGCGCCAGGGCAAGACGACCTCGCGGGTCATTCCGGCCATTCTCACCGCCATCGGTCCGGTGCTCACCACCTCCAACAAGCGGGACGTGGTGGACGCGACCCGGGATGTGCGCGAGGGCAAGGGCAGTCGTACGTTCGTCTTCGACCCGCAGGGCGTCGCGGACGAGGAACCGACCTGGTACTGGGACCCGCTGGCATGGGTGGACGCGCACAGCCCCGGGTGTGAGGTGCGCGCGGTACGCCTGGCCGGTCACTTCGCCGACGGTGACGACAGCTCCGGGCCGCAGGTCACCACCGACTCCTACTTCGATCAAGAGGCCGAGGACCTGCTCGCCGGCCTGTTCCTGGCCGCCGCCGTGGACAACCGACCCATCATCCAGGTGTGGGACTGGGTCAACAACTGGCGTGACACCGAGCCGGTGGAGTTGCTGCGCCGCGCGGGCCAGCACTTCATGGCCTCCGGTCTGGCGCAGCAGTTCAACGTCGACGACCGCACCCGCAGCGGCATCTTCGGTTCCGCCAAGAAGATGGTGCGCTGTCTGAAGCTGTCGAATGTGCACCCGTGGATCACGCCGGGTGACACCCGTACCCGGGACGGCCGCACCGTCAACCGGATCCAGTTCGACGAACTCGAGTTCATCGAGGGCAACGGCACGCTCTACAGCCTCTCCCTGGAGGGCCGCGGGTCGGCGGCGCCGCTGGTCAGCGCCCTCACCGAGGCCGTGATCGACGTGGCCACGCACAAGGCGTCGCGCTCGCCGGGCGGTCGCCTGCCCATTCCCATGCTGGCGGTGCTCGACGAGGCCGCGAACGTGGTGCGCTGGAAGGATCTGCCGAAGCAGTACTCGCACTTCGGATCTCGCGGCATCGTGGTGATGACGGTGTTGCAGTCCTGGGCGCAGGGTGCGCGCTGCTGGGGCGTCGACGGCATGGAGGCGCTGTGGGCCGCGGCCAATATCAAGGTGCTGGGCAGCGGCGTGGACGACAACAAGTTCCTGCAGGAGCGCTCCGAGCAGATCGGCGAGTACGAGACCATCTCGGCCTCGGTCTCGGAATCCAAGGGCGGCAAGAGCTATTCCCGCTCGCTGAGCTCGTCCAAAACCTTCAATGTGCACGCCCTGGCCACTCTGCCACGTGGGCGCGCCATCGTATTCTCCTCCGGCACACCGCCGGTACTCGTTCGGACCGTGCCGTGGTGGGAGGGCGAGTACGCTGCCGAAGTGAAGAAGTCGATCGCTCACCACGATCCGTCTCCGCACAAGAAGACCGAGATCGCCGACCTCATCGGCGCTCCCTCGCTGATCAAAGCGCCTCCGGGGCACGACGCCGGACAGATTGAGGAGGTCAGGCCGCTGTGAACGAACAGCAGCAACAGCCGATGGTCTACTCCAGCGTGGTGGAGTTCGTGGAGAACTACCTATCCCTGGTGTACCGGCGGCAGGTGACCGATATCAGCGATACGGTCTGGTGCCCGGAGTGGTGGAAGCACGCGGAGGCGGTGGCCCGGCTCGACGCCATGTGGCGGGCATGGGAGCACTACCGCCTGGACGGCAAGACCGGTCTGTCGGTGTGGTTTCTGGATCACGCGGACCCGCATATGGCGAAGCTGTTCGACCCCAAGGGGCCGTTCAAGTATTGCAGTGTGCGCAACGGGCACAAGGATATGCTGACGCCGCTGCCGCTGAAGTCGCCGCAGCAGGGCCTGTTCAGCGATCCGACCATGGGAGATTTCCGGATCTGAGCCGGAGCCGGGATCATGCGACCGAGCGCCGTCGCCGACTGGCGGATCGTCTGTCGAGAACGGATCCGATCCGCCTGAGCGCTCCGTCGCACTCCCCGACCAGTAACCGAAGAAGGATCAGCGCCGCGTCAGGAACGCACGCGCTGTAGTCCCCGAGCTTCCTGTTCGCGAGCCCGCCGCTGTACCGCCGCGGCCTCCTCCTGTCGAGCCCGTACCGCGTCGGCCGCCGACTGCGCCTGCCCAACCTCGAGCAGCATCCGCACGGCGGCGAGCTCGGGTGCGATGCCCATGCGAGTCAGGTGCTGCGCCAAGGCGGCACGCCGCTCCACGGAATCGTATCGAACCAACGGTTTGGACATCGCTGCCTGCGTGGCGGCCATGCGGGTGGCCTCGGCCTGCGCGGCGAAACGGTCCTTCTCCAGCGAAACGCCCTTGTCCAGCGGTGGCTTCTCGATCATGCGAGCGAGTTCCACATTGCGTGGATCCTTGGCCTTGGAGTCAGCGGCCTCCCGGAGCTGACGCTCACGGGCTTCCTTCTGACGGGCCTCGGTAACCTTGACGCGGGCTTCCGCTTCTTTCTGGCCACGTTCCCGGGTGCGCAGCGCGACAAGTGTCGCGAGCTGCAACATTTGCCTCATCATCGCCGCGGTTTCGCGGCCGATGTCGTCGAGTTCCTCGGCCATTGCCTGCTCCCCGATGCTGCAGTGATCACTATGGATGATTGTGGTGCTTCGTCACGGACATCGCCACACGAACGGTGGTTCGGGTAGCGGTGTCCCGCCTGCAAACGTGGACACCGGGAGCACTCGAGGCGCGGCACTTGCCCGGTGGGGGTCGCCCGATGGGATTACTACGCCGCTTCGTACTCCGTTCTATGAGGTTACCAGCGAGAACTCGGATACCGCCGTACGCGCGCGTCGCTATCCAGCATATATCGCACAATTCCGACATGAACCGGAAAACTTCGTATTTTCTTTGGTTAGGAAACCCTTACGCCGAAGGTTCGATCATGGGTTTCGGGCGGGTCGCCGTAAAAGACCCGGCCCCGGCGCACCAGGTGCGCCGGGGCCGAATGTCGCTGGTGGTCAGTCGATTCCGCAGTACCCACCGGGTCGTTCGTTTAAACCCGCGAGCGGTACCGATCTGTCGGATCAGTCGATCTGCACCGACTCCAGGGTGACCTGTAGGTTCGGCTTACCGCCACCCGGGCTGGGCTCCATCGAGCCGTCGTCGCCGGCGTCGGCGATCTTGTCCAGGGTCTCCAGACCGGTCTCGTCGATGGTGCCGAAGATGGTGTACTGCGGCGGCAACTGTGAATCGCCGAAGACCAGGAAGAACTGGCTGCCGTTGGTGCCGGTGCCGTCCGGGCTGGGGCCGCTGTTGGCCATGGCGATGACGCCGCGCTGGTACTTCACCGGCACCGACTGGGCGGTCGGGTCGCCGGGGGCGTACTGGTCCGTCGGGTACTCGTTGTCGAAGGCGTAGCCCGGACCGCCCATGCCGGTGCCGGTCGGGTCGCCGCACTGCAGGATCTTCAGACCCGACGTGCTCAGTCGGTGGCAGCTGGTGCCGTCGAAGTACTTCTGGCTGGCCAGGCTCGCGAAACTATTGGTGGTGCAGGGGGATTCGGCATTGTTGAGGGTCAGGCCGATGGGGCCCTGGCTGGTCTGCATGCTCACGCTCAGCGTGGCGTCGTCGCCGGTGGTCCGGATGCCCTCGGCGCGGGGCTTGTCCACCGGGCGGGCCGCCTCGCCCGAATCCCGATACGTGCAGTTCACCAGTTCCGGCTTGGGCGTGGCCGACGGGGGCGCGGAGGCCAGCGACGCCTCCGGGGTCTCCGACGTGGTAGCGGTGGTGGCCGTATCGTCGTCACCACGGGTCAGGTAGTAGATGCCGACACCCGCCGCCACCGCCACCACGACACCCAAGGCCGATGCCGCGATGGTGAGCTGCTTGCGCTTGCGGGCCCGCGCGGCCCGATTGGCCAGTTGACGCTCCAGCTTGCGTTTCGCCGCAGCGCGTCGCTGTTCATTGCTCGGCACTAGGTGGTCCCTCCGTGGTCGGTTGTATCGGCATAAGAGTGTGCCATCAGTTCCTGAGGCCATCCTGTACAACCGCCGCACGAGCCCGCGAGGTCGGGCCGGGTAAACCGGTTGGACTTGCGAAATACCGGTTTGGAAGACTGGAGACGTGACCGATACCAGCAGCTTCAAGGCCCCGAAGGGTGTCCCCGATTACCTGCCGCCGACCTCGGCGGAGTTCGTCGCCGTGCGCGACGGCCTGATCCGCGCCGCGCGACTGGCCGGGTACGGGCATATCGAGCTGCCGGTGTTCGAGGAGACCGCCCTGTTCGCCCGGGGGGTGGGCGAGTCCACCGACGTGGTCAGCAAGGAGATGTGGACCTTCGCCGACCGCAAGGGGCAGAGCTACACGCTGCGTCCCGAGGGGACGGCCGGGGTGATGCGCGCGGTCATCGAGCACAATCTCGACCGTGGGCAGCTGCCGGTGAAGCTCTGCTACGCCGGGCCGTTCTTCCGCTACGAGCGGCCGCAGGCCGGTCGGTACCGCCAGTTGCAGCAGGTCGGCGTGGAGGCCATCGGGGTCGACGATCCGGCCCTCGACGCCGAGGTCATCGCCATCGCCGATGCCGGATTCCGCGCGCTCGGACTGACCGGGTTCCGGCTGGAGATCACCTCCCTCGGTGACGAGACCTGTCGTCCGCAGTACCGGGAGCTGTTGCAGGAGTTCCTGTTCAGGCTGCCCTTGGACGAGGAGACCCGCCGCCGGGCCGAGATCAACCCGCTGCGCGTGCTCGACGACAAGCGGCCGCAGGTGCAGGAACTGGTGGCCGACGCGCCGCTCATGATCGACCACCTGTCCGAATCGGCGAAGGCGCACTTCGACCAGGTGCTCGGCCTGCTCGACGCGCTCGGGGTGCCGTATGTGGTGAATCCGCGCATGGTGCGCGGACTCGACTACTACACCAAGACCACCTTCGAATTCGTGCACGACGGGCTGGGCGCGCAGTCCGGCATCGGCGGTGGCGGCCGCTACGACGGGCTGATGGCCCAGCTCGGCGGGCAGCCGCTCTCCGGTATCGGCTTCGGCCTGGGCGTCGACCGCACGGTGCTGGCCCTGCGGGCCGAGGGCACGTCGGCCGGTGACGCCGCCAGCTGCGACGTCTACGGCGTCCCGCTCGGCGATATCGCCCAACAGCACCTGGTGGTGCTGGCCGCGCGACTGCGCGCGGCCGGAATCCGCACCGACCTGGCCTACGGTGGCCGCAGCATGAAGAGCGCCATCAAAGCGGCCGACAAGTCCGGCGCCCGCCTGGCGCTCGTGCTCGGCGACCGTGAGGTGGCCGAGGGCGAGATCGGCCTCAAGGACCTGCGCACCGGCGAGCAGCGCCAGGTCGCCCTGGACGATGTGGTGGCGGAGGTGACCGCGGCGCTGGCCACCGAGTGATATTCCGGCGGTCGGCGCGGGGGTTTCGTGGTGCCGAGTGGTGCGGTGGGCGCGGGTCATTCGTGGAGCCGGGTGAACGCGGGCGTGGGTTTTCGTGGAGCCGGGTGAACGCGGGCGTGGGGTTTTCGTGGTGTCGGGGTGAAGGTGGGCGCGGGCGGTGGGGATGCTGGTAGCGTCCCGGTCGGTGTGCGGGCCGCTGTGTCCGCGCGGACGTACACCCACCCTCACCTGGACGAATGCGCACCCGTGACTGAACAACCGAATGTCGAGCCCACCCCGGCGGTGGGGCTGGACCTCATCGCTCCCGAGATGTACGCCCCCGCGCTGCGCCGTTTGGCGCTCGCCGCGCTGGGGGTGGGGATAGGCGTCGGCCTGCTCTCGGCCCTCTTCGTGAGCTGGCCGATCGCGCTGGCGGTGGCGCTGGTGCTGGGGCTGCCGACCGCCCTGTACGCACTTGCCGCGCAGCGCCGCCGAATGTCGCTGGCGGGCACCGTGATCCACGCCCAGACCTGGCGCGGGAAACATACGCTCGATATCGCGGCCGCCACCGGTGTGGAGGTGCTGGTCTACTCCGGCCGCCTCAGCCGGGTGGTGCTGCGCGTCACCGCCGCGCCCGACACCCGCATCATCCCGCTGGCCATGTACACCGACGCCGGGGGTGGCCGCGAACTCCACCTGCTGGGGC
Source organism: Nocardia sp. CC201C (assembly GCF_030010695.1). Lineage (NCBI taxonomy): Bacteria > Bacillati > Actinomycetota > Actinomycetes > Mycobacteriales > Nocardiaceae > Nocardia > Nocardia sp. CC201C. The sequence goes on along the minus strand of NZ_JASCXP010000239.1, from coordinate 663 downwards.
TGCGCCGCCTGGCCGACGCCCTGGCGGCCTGCCCGCTGGCCGCCGCGCTGGCCGTATCGGGCGTGCTGGTGCACCAGTTGCGGGCCGAGGCCCGCGACGCGGTGGCCGAGGAGCGCCCCCTCTACCGGGCCGCCCGCATGGTCCGTGACCGCGACGCGGTGCAGCCGGTGGTACTCAGTGATCGCGATATCGCCGAACTCGTGAAGTAGTCGAACAGCCCAGCCGTAGACCGAAGCAAGCCCAGCCGCCGTGGCGCAACCAGTCTCGGCCTCGGGGCCGGGTCAGGGTCGGGTCAGGGTGGAGATCATCCGGCAGCCCGATCCCACCGCGACCCGCCGTCCTTACTGTCGTGAATATGACTGGGCGCGACAGAGTTTCGGGAGAGCATCCGCACAGACCCTGCCGGTTGGACCGGCGTCGGTTCCTCGGCACGGCCGCGGCGGTACCGCTGCTGGTGGCCTTGGCCTCATGTTCGTCGGCCGCACCGCGCCGTTCGACCGGACCGGATCTGACCGGAATGGACCCGGCCGTCCGACCGCAGGATGACCTGTACCGACATGTGAACGGCGCGTGGTTGCGCGAGGTCGAACTGCCTCCCGACAAACCGGCCTACGGCGCGTTCGAGGAACTCATCGACGGCACCGAGGATCGGCTGCGGGAACT
>NZ_JASCXP010000238.1:0-11624 GCF_030010695.1 Nocardia sp. CC201C | reverse complement strand
GGCGTCGATTGTGCTGCGCATCGGGGTGGCGCGGCATGTGGTGAGCGCCGACGAGCGGCTCGGCGCGGTGCTCGACGATGTGCACGATACGGCCGCGTCGGCGCTGGCCGACAGTCGGCGGCTGCTGGTCGCCCTGCGCGACCCGGCGCTCGGCCAGGTGGCGCTGGTGGAGCCGGAGGCCGTGCCCGCGGAACTCGACGCCGCGGTGGAGCGGGTGCGGGCCGCCGGATTCCCGGTGACCGCCGAGATCGCGGTGCCACCCGGCCTGGACGCCATCGGCCGCTTGACCCTGCTGCGGCTGGTGCAGGAGTCACTGACCAATGTCATGAAGCACGCCCCGGCCGCCGCCCCGGTGTCGGTATCGGTGCTGCGCTCCGGCGATGCGGTGGCGGTCACCGTGCGCAGTGCGGGAGCCGGCGTCACCACCGATGATGCCGACGGTCAGGGCATTATCGGCATGCGGGAACGAGTGGCCCTCGCCGGTGGCACCCTGGCCGCCGGTCCCGACGCTTCCGGCTGGACCGTATCGGCACTGCTGCCCATCGCCACCGCGGCGGTCCCCCGATGAGCGTGCGGGCGTGCGGTGCCGCGAAATGCGTGGACGGTACCCAGCGGGACGTGAGCGTGGACGGTACCCAGCGGGACGTGTGGGCGGACGGTATCGCGCGGGACGTGAGCGTGGACGGTATCGCGCGGGACGTGAGCGTGGACGGTACCGCGCGGGACGTGAGCGTGGACGGTACCGCGAGGTGCATGGGTGCGGACGCTTCCGCGACGAGTTTGCGGGCGCTGCGCGATGGGCGGGCCTGTGGTGCTGCGGGGAACCCGCGGGCGAATGGTGTCGCGGTGGGGCGGGCATTGGTGCGGCGGGGCACCCGCGGCGTCGCGATGCGGGAGTGGGCGGTGTCGCGATGAATTCGAGAGTGGTTGGTGCCGCGACGAGTACGCGGGCGGGCGGTGTCGCGACGGGCATGTGGGAGGTGGTGTGGTGAGCATTCGGGTGCTGCTGGCCGATGATCAGCGACTGGTGCGTGCGGGGCTGCGCATGCTGTTGGAGTCCACCGCGGACCTGACGGTCGTGGGTGAGGCGGCCGACGGGGCGGAGGCGGTGCGGCTGTGCGCGCGGCTGACTCCGGATCTGGTGCTCATGGATCTGCGCATGCCGGGGGTGGACGGTGTGCGGGCGACCGCGCAGATCACCCGCGCCCATCCGGGCGTCCGCGTCCTGGTGCTGACCACCTTCGACGACGACGATCACCTCTATCCGGCGCTGGCCGCCGGTGCCGCGGGCTACCTGGTGAAGGACACCGCCCCCGCCGACCTGCTGGCGGCCGTCCGCCGCACCGTCGACGGCGATATGCTGTTCTCCCCCACCCTGATCCGGCGGCTGGTCGACCGCGCCCTGTCCGCCGACGCCCCCGATCTCCCGACCGTCGAGCTGACGCCCCGCGAACGTGAGGTGCTGCGCCTGGTGGGTGAGGGCTGGGGCAATCAGGAGATCGCCGACCGGCTGCACCTCGGCGCGACCACGGTCAAAACCCATGTGGCGAACCTGATGTCGAAGACCGGCTGTGACAATCGGGTGCGTCTGGCGGTCTACGCGCACCGCACCGACCCGGACGCCCGTGCGCCCTGGGAGATCACGCGCGGCTAGCGCCGACCGGTCCGGTCGGCACGTCGGGGCCGGATCACATCTCCCAGTCGAAGCACTGCTCGAAAGCGGATCGCCGGGCGAACCCGATTATTTGTCGGCGCAAGCCGTTTCGTGCACGCTGCGCCAGCGCAACCCATTCCGGGCGGCCGGGTCGGTCAACAGCACCGCCGTCGTCAGCCGCGCGGCGACGGTATCGCCGTGCCGGTGCCGTTCCCGGAAGCGCACCGCCGCGGTCTCCGCCGTGCGCACCAGGATCTCGATATCGTCGATGTCGATCCGCAGCCCCGGCACCGCGCCGCCCGCGCCGCGCAGATGATCGGCCAGCGGCGCGCGGGTGAGGATATCCCCGTCCAGGGTGACCATCGAGAACTCCGCGTGTTGTTGCCCGAGGAACCGCTCCCGCGCCGCATCGTCGGCGCTTCCGAGCCAGCCGCCGAGATCACGGTGTAGTTCCCGCACTTCCCGTACAAGGGCATCTTCGCTCACGGTGTCCGACGGTAGCACCGCCTCGGCCGCTGTCAGCGCAACAGCTCGATGACAGGCGCGAGTTTCTCCATGCTCGGTTCCAGCACGGTGATGTAGGAGAACCCGTACCGCTCGCGGCGTTCGCGCAGGGTGTCGGCGATCTGTTCGGGGGTGCCGACGAGCAGGGTGGGCAGCTCCTCCACGGTGGTGTCCCCCGGCGGCATATGGGGTCGGATGCCCGCGCCGAGGGTGTCGCGGTCCGCCGGTGCCGCGACCTGCTGGACCAGGAGGTTGAACTCGACCTCGTCGGTGCGCGGGCCGAGCAGGCCGCGGACGTGTTCGAGCTTGCGGCTGAAGTCGGCGGGGTCCGCGAGGGTGAGGTGATGTCCGCTGGTGGAGGGTGCGGCCCCGGCGAAGCCGATGATCCGGGCGTGTCGGGCCGCGACGGACAGCACGCGGTCACCCCATCCGGCGATGAGCAGCGGCGGTCCCCCGGCCTGGGCCGGGCGCGGCTGGTACTCGGGGTCGGCGAAGAGATCCCGCAGCGTCGTCACGGTGCGCTCGAGGTGGTCGACCCGCTGCCCGGCGGTCGGGAACGGCAGTGCGGCGGCCTCGAATTCGGCCTGCACGTAGCCCGCGCCGAGGCCCAGTTCGAATCGGCCGCCGCTGAGCGCGTCCAGCCCGGCCACATCGCGAGCCAGCAGCACCGGATTGTAGAAGGGCGTATTGAGCACGAAGGTGTTCAACCGCACCCGTTCGGTCACCTCGGCGGCCACCGCCAGTGCCGGGAAGGGCGCGGGCAGCCCCAGATGGTCGGGAACGCTGATGACGTCGTAGCCCAGTGCTTCGGCCCGCTGACACCGCGTGACCCATTCGGATCGGGAACCGGGCATGGTCAGATTGACGCCGAAACGGAATGGCTTCTCCATATGCTCCTGTCTACCAGTCGTTTTCGCCCGTCCGCCCGCGCCGTGGACCGACCGGCCGCGCACCGGGCTCTGACAATCCGTGCCGCGGCCGCATCGATCGGGCTCACGTCCCACGCCCGGGGACCATGATGAGGGTGCGCACAGCGGATCAACGAGGAGTTGGCGCATGACAGAGGTGCACACTCTCACGCGGCGGCGAGCGGAGTTGGAGCAGGTCTGGACGCGGTGGGCCGCCGCATCCGGGGCCTCCATCGGTCGAAACACCCTGCTACGCACCGAGGTCGCGCAATCCTGGCAGCGGGTGCGCGGGGCCGTGGACCTGTCCCGCGCCGTCGCTCCGGCGACCGATCGCGACGAGCTGGGCCTGCGCTGGTCCCGCTCCCCGTTGCGGGAGCCCGTCCTCGCGATGGCGGCCGAACTGCGCGGCATCGCCGAGGACGCCGGATTCGTCACCGCGGTCACCGACGCGGATGGCGTGCTGCTGTGGTCCTCGGGCGCGCGCGGTGTCCGGCTGCGCGCCGAGCAGGTGAACTTCGCCCCGGGCGGCGTCTGGGACGAGTTCCACATGGGCACCAACGCGGTGTCGCTGGCGCTGCACAACGACCGGCCGACGACGGTGTTCTCGGCCGAACACCTGGTGGAGGCACTGCACGCCTGGGTCTGCTACTGCGCCCCCCATCCACGCCCCGGACGGCCGCATGGTCGGGCTGCTGGATCTGTCCTCGTACTGGGATCGCGCCAACCCGCTGGCCATGTCCACGGTGCGCGCGCTGGTGTGCGCCATCGAATCCCGGTTGCGCGTCGACGCCCCGCGCACCGGACCGGCCATTCGCCTGGAATGTCTGGGCAGGGCGCGCCTGCTGCGCGCGGGCACACCGATCCCGATGCGCCCGCGCCAGCTGGAGATCCTCACCCTGCTGGCCCTGGAGCCGGACGGATTCACGCCGGACCGCCTGCGCGACGCCGTCTACGGCGACCGGCCCGTCGCCGCGTCCACGCTCAAGGCCGACGTCTCCCATCTGCGCCGCGCCATCGACGGCGGTATCGCCGACCGTCGTTACCTGCTCACCCGACCGATCTGCTGCGACGCCGCGGAGGTGCTGGCCGCCATCGAGTCGGACGACGTCACCACCGCCCTGCGTCGGTATCGGGGTCCGCTGCTACCGCATTCGGAAACCCCGGGCATCGTGCGGTGGCGCGAATACATCGACGTGGTGGTGCGCACCGCCGTGCTGTCGGGCAACCGACCCGAGCACGCCCTGCTCTTCGGCGAGCACCGCCCGGACGATATCGAGGTCCACGAGCACGCGCTCCGTTTGCTGGCACCCGGCGACAGCCGTCGTGCCCTGGTCACCGCACGTTTGCATACCGCGCTGACGGGTTAGCGGTGACGCCAACCCAGCGCCAACCCGTCCGGTTCATAGTGAGCCCGAATACCCGGAGACATCGCGAGGAGGTCGCGCGTCATGAGTAACGCCCAACCCGGCACCGACGGGCCGGGGACCGACCCGATCACGCCCGCGCCCGACCGGCCGAGCGCCGGTCGCGCCGTACCGCGGGTCGGGTCCCTGTGATGCGCACCGGTGCCGTATCCCGGGTGGGCATCACCGAGGCCGCGGCCGAGGTCCTGCAGGGCCTCATCGACCGGCACGGACCGGTGGTGTTCCACCAGTCGGGGATGTCCCGCGACAGCGGTTCCCCGCTGTGCTGTCCGCTGAGCGAGTTCCGGGTCGGCGCGGCCGACGTCCTGCTCGGGCGTGTTTTCCCGGACACCCCGTTCTGGATGAGCGCCGACCAGTTCGAGCGGTGGCGGCACAGCCATCTCACCGTGGACGTGGTGCCGGGCCGCCGCGGCGGTTTCTCGCTGGAGGCCCACGAGGGAGTCCGATTCATCATCCGGTCACGCGTGTTCACCGACGCCGAGGCGGCGGTCTTGGAGGCGGCCCCGGCACCGCGACGCGGCGCGGACCTGACCGGATGAGTGGTGGCGCGGCCGGTTTCTCCGGGCCGGCCGCGCCATCGATCACTTGCGACCGGAGCCCAGCCAGGCGGTCGTGGTGAGCGCCTGGTGCGGAGTGTAATTCGCCGCCAGGTGGTCGAGCATGAGCCGGTCCCGCCGCGCCCACTCGTCGGCGTCGACGCTCTGACGCATGACCTGCAAGGGCGCGCTGCCACGGGAGAACTTGTCCCACATGACCGCCGCGCTCTCGTAGGACAGCGAGATGGTGTGCGCCTGTACGGTCACGTCGGTGAATCCGGCCGCTCGCAGTTCGGCGTCGAACACCTCCGGATTCTCCAGGCTGTCCGGATTCGGCTGCGGCCGCGGCATATCCGGATTCCCGGCGCGCAATACGTCGAACATGAGCGTCATGAGCGAGGATTCCGAGGCCGGTGCCCAGCTCGACACCACGGCGGTGCCGCCCGGCTTCAGCACCCGGTGCAGTTCGGCGAATCCGGCGGCCCGATCCGGGAAGAACATGAGCCCGAACATGGAGAACGCGGCGTCGAATTCGTTGTCGGCGAACGGCAGTCGCTGTCCGTCGCCCACCTGCGCTGCCACATTGTCGAATCCGGCCGCCGCGGTGTGCGCGCGTAAGCGGTCGATCATGGTGGGCGAGAAGTCGATCGCGTCCACCCGGTCGACCAGGGCGGCGGCGGGCAGCGTCAACGTCCCCGGCCCGGCCGCGACATCCAGTACGCGCGCGTCGGCGGCCGGATCGGCCTGCGCCAGCGCCAGTACCGCGAACGGCAGCATCATATCGGGGGTCACCTCGTCGTAGCCGTCGGCCACGACATCCCACGGATCCGGGGCGGCGAGCGGATTGCTCATGAAATTCCTTTCGACCGCCCCAGACTAGGGCCACAAGGGATTCCGGCTCAGCGTCCCGGCAGGAAGCGCAGCGCGCGAGCCACACCCATGAGGAAGGGCTGCCACCTGTCCTGCGAGACCAGCGGCGGCGGATCGAGATTCAGGAAGCGGGTCACCACCACGGTCTGCGGTTCGGTGAACTTCAGCAGACCGTCGGGGCCGTGGCGGCGGCCGACGCCGGAGATCCCCATACCGCCCATGGGCGCGCCGGTGGTCCCCCAGGCGGGGGCGTACCCCTCGTCGACGCAGACGGTTCCGGCGTGCAGGCGTTCGGCGATCGCCTCACCGGCGGCCTTGGTATCGGCCCAGACGCTGGCATTGAGGCCGTACTCGGTGTCGTTGGCCAGCGCGATGGCCTCGTCCACGGTGTCGAACGGGTAGATGGACACCAGCGGGCCGAAGGTCTCGTCGCGGCCGCACTCCATGGCGTCGGTGACCTCGGTGAGGATGGTCGGCTCGAAGAACAGGGGGCCGATATCGGGGCGGGCGTTGCCGCCCGCCAGCACCTTCGCGCCCTTGGAGGTGGCGTCGGCGACATGCTTCTGCACGGTCTCGAGCTGCGCGGGCGAGATCAGGCTGCCGATGTCGCTGGAGTAGTCGTAGCTCGCCCCGAGCTTGGCGTTGCGCACCGCGGCCACGAACTTCTCGGTGAACTCCGGTGCGACGGCGCGGTCCACGTAGAGCCGCTCGATGGAGATGCACAGCTGCCCGGCATTCGAGAAACACGCGCGCACAGCGGCTTTGGCGGCCTTGTCCAGGTGGGCACCGCGCGTGACGATCATGGGGTTCTTGCCGCCCAGTTCCGCGGAGAAGCCGATCAGCCGCCGCCCGCACTGCTCGGCGAGGGTGCGGCCGGTGTCGGAGGAGCCGGTGAACATGAGGTAGTCGCAGGAGTCGACGATGGCGGTGCCGACCACCGTGCCCGGTCCGGTCACCACCGCGAACAGGTCGCGCGGCAGTCCGGCCCGGTACATGAGCTCGGCATTGGCCAGCGAGGAGTACGGCGTCTGCGAATCGGGCTTGACCACCACGGCATTGCCCGCCAGCAGCGCCGGGATCGAGTCGCCGACCGAGAGCAGCATCGGGTAGTTCCACGGCGCGATCACCCCGACCACGCCCTTGGGCTGGGTGCGGACCTGGGCGCGATTGAGGACGGGGAACGCGCCCGGCACGCTGTAGGGGCTGAGCAGCTTGGGTGCGACCCGGGCGTAGTACCGGGCCGCGAAGATCAGCCCCATGACCTCTTCCTGGGCCGCCCAGCGCGCCTTGCCGGTCTCGGCCTGGATCACGTCCATGAGGTATTCGCGGTTCTCCACCACCAGCGCCCGGTAGCGCTCGAAGACCTCGGCCCGGTCCTTGGGTGGACGGGCGGCCCAGTCCGCTTGTGCGGCGCGCGCTTTGGTGAACGCGGCGGCGACGTCGGCGGCGGTGCCGACGGGAACCGAGCCGAGCGTCGTGCCGGTGAACACCTCGGTGATGGTCCGGGTCCGGTGGTCCCCGGTGGTGTCCACCGCCGCGAACGTCCGCAGACGGTCGAATACTGCGGCTTCCGGCACGGGCATGGTCGGCCTCCTACTTACGAGTAACTCGTGGATACACACAATCTACCCCCAGGTAGGGCCCGATCATGCCCACTCCGCCGCGATGATCCGAATCGGCCGGATTGTCGACCGGCAGCGAGTCGGACCGGCCAGCCGTCGACCGGGGTCGTGGGGCCGATGCTCCGACACGAATAACTCGAGTTGTCCAATCGAGTCCCGGCCACCGGGACATGGGCGGCATATGTGACCTACGTCCCGTTACGTTGCGCAGATGTTCAGAGCGAGGCTCGGCGTCCGAACCCGCATCCTGGCGATCGCGCTCGTTCCGAGCGCGGCGCTGCTCGGGGTGGGAGTGGGAACGGCCGGGTATTTGGTGTCCGCCGGAAACCGCGCCGAGGACTGGGCGGCGCAGATGATCGACGGCATCGAACCGGTGGCGGAGTTGCTCGAGGCCGTGCAGGACGAACGCCGGGCCACCCTGTGGATCTACGCGGGCGAGGAGACCGACCGCACCGCGCTGGCGGGGGCCAGAACCCGCCTCGACAACGCCTTCCGCACCATGACCCCGACCGAGGATCAGGTCAGGAACATGGGGCCCGAGGCACTCCAGGGCGATGTCGGCGATTTCCTGAAGCTCAAGGAGAACCTCACGACCGTGCGCGCGGGCGTGGATTCGGGCATGCTGCCCATCACCGACGCGTACACCTTCTACAGCCGCCTGCCCGACGTGGTGCTCATCGGTACCCGCATCGTGCAGGAGGATTCGCCCAGCGCCGAAATCGCCGCCGAACTCGCCGAATCGGTGCAGGTGCTGTTGGCGCTGGAGTCGCTGACCCGTGCCAACGCGCTCGGGGCCGCACTCGCCAACGACGTCGGTCTGCCCGATGAACTCGCCGCCGAATACATTCGCCTCATCGGCTTCTATCGCATCACCGTGCAAATCCTCACCGGCGACAGCGATCCCGCGCAGGCACAGGTGGCGCAGAACCTGCTCGCCAGCCCCGCCTGGCAGCGACTCGGGGCCATGGAACAGGCGCTCATGCAGCGTGCCTTCCCGCACGAGCACGACACCACCGACTCCCGCACCGGCGCGCAGGTCGAGGACTCCATCCTCACTCCGCTGCCGTTGACCACGGAGGAGTGGCAGGCGGCCGTCGCCGAGGTCTCCGACACCCTGGCGAAGCTGTGGGACGACCAGAACCTGGAGGCGAACAGCATCGCCCGCCAGGAAGCCCACGACAACGCGCGCGATTCCCTGCTGGCCGGGTTCGGCGTGCTGCTGCTGTCATCGTCCGCCTTCGTGGTGGCGCTGCTGCTGGCGAACCGGATCATCCGGCGGCTCAAGCGCCTTCGTGACCAGACCTTCGCGCTGGCCGACGAGCGGCTGCCGGAGATCATGCGCAAGCTCAACGAGGGCGAGGAGGTGGACCCCGCCGCCGAGGCGGCCGTCCTGGACTTCGGGCACGACGAGATCGGCCAGGTGGCCAAGGCGTTCACCCATGCGCACGGCGCGGCCGTCTCGGCGGCCGTGACCGAGGCCCGTACTCGGGAGGGCGTGAAGGCGGTCTTCCTCAATATCGCCCACCGCAGCCAGGTGGTGGTGCACCGCCAGCTGGAGATCCTGGACGAAGCCGAAGCGCGCCAGGAGGATCCGGCTCTGCTGGAGACCTTCTTCCGGCTCGACCACCTGGCCACCCGCGAACGCCGGAATGCCGAGAATCTGATCATCCTGGCGGGCGGTCAGCCCGGCCGCCAGTGGCGGCAGCCGGTGCCGCTGGTCGAGGTGGTGCGCTCCGGTGTCGGGGAAGCGCTGGACTACACCCGGGTGAAGATCAACCGGATGCCGGAGATCGCGGTGGCGGGCACCGTCGTCGCCGACCTCGTGCACCTGCTGGCCGAACTCGTCGACAATGCCTCCTCTTTCTCCCCGCCGCAGTCCCAGGTGGAGATTCGCGGCGGCGTGGTCGGCAAGGGACTGGCGCTGGAGGTGATCGACCAGGGCATGGGCATCCCCGAGTCCGAACAGGCCCGGCTCAACGAGATGCTGCGCAATCCACCGGATTTCGGTGTGACCGCGCTGTCTCAGGACTCCCGCCTCGGCCTGTTCGTGGTGGCGCGGCTGGCCATGCGGCACGGCATCTCGGTGCGCCTGACCGAATCCGACTACGGCGGCGTCCGCGCCATCGTGCTGGTGCCCACGAATCTGACCGTCGCCGCCGTCGCCAGCGGCGAGATCCCCGTGGTGGCCCGGGAACCGCTGGCCCAGCGCGTCGCCGCGCTACGCACCGAATCCGAGCTGCCGCGCCTGGAACTCGAATCGCCGGAGTTCCTGCCGCCGCTGGCGCCGCCGGAACAAGCCGAACCGACGCCCGCCCCGCCCGCCGGATCCGCCACCCAGACCGGATCCTTCGAGCCGGTCGCGGCGTTCGAGCCGCCGACCAACCCCACTCGACCACCGGTGTTCCCACCGCGACCCGAGCGTTTCCCGGAGATCGGCCATACCGCCCGCGAGAACGGCCGCTCCCAGTACACTGGCTCCGACACTCGGCCGGCACTCCCGCGTCGGCGTCGACAGGCAAGTCTCGCACCGGAATTGGCGAATGCCCCGGAGGCAGCCGATTCCTCGGTGCCCTCGGAGCGTCCGGCCGCCACCGCCGAGCAGGCCCGAGACCTCATGTCCGCCATCGAGAACGGAACCAGGCAGGGCCGTCGGGCCGGTTTCGATGCGTTCGGGCCTACCTCCACTCCCCCGGACCGACAGGAAGGCGATGGTGACCACCTCCAACGCTGGTGATCTCAACTGGCTACTCGACGATCTGGTCGATCGGCTCGCGGGCGTTCGACACGCGGTGGTGCACTCCACCGACGGCCTGCTGCTGGGTCGCTCCTCGGCCATGAGCCGGGAGGACGCGGAGCATTTCGGCGCCATGTCCTCCACGCTCTACGGTCTGGCGCGCAGCGCGGGCAATCGTTTCGACGGTGGCGGCGTACGCCAGGCGGTCATCGAACTCGACCGGGCCGTACTGTTCGTGACGGCCGCCGGCAGTCACGCCTGCCTGGCGCTACAGGCCACCGAGCAGGCCAACCTGGGCATGGTCGCCTACGAGATGAACCTGACCGTGCAGCGTGTCGGCAGCTACCTGTCCACCACCCCGCGCCAAGGCTTGGCCGGACAGGGCAACCCCCGACTGTCATGATGCCGCGGCCGGGGGAACAATGGTTCGACGACGCGGCTGGTCCGCTGGTGCGCCCGTATGCCCGGACGGGAGGCCGGACCATGGGCGCGGCGCACGACCTGGACATGCTCACCGTGGTGCACGCGCCCTACGGAGCTCCGCCACTGCGGCGCGTCGAACCCGAATACGCGGAAATCGTTCGCCTGTGCCAGCTTCCGCAGTCGGTCGCCGAGGTCTCGGCGACTCTGCGGCTACCGCTGGCGGTTACGAAGATCCTGGTCGGCGACCTCATCTCCGACCGGCTGCTGAACTTCCGGGCTCCGGCCACCTCCGACGCCGGTCCCGGCGACCTCAACGTATTGCGAGCTGTACTCGATGGCATCCGAAAGCTTTGACCCGTCCGTGGAGCGTCAACTGGCGTCCTCGGTCAAGATCCTCATCGCCGGTGGTTTCGGCGTGGGCAAGACGACCATGGTGTCGGCGATCAGTGAGATCACTCCGCTGCGCACCGAAGAGCTGATCACCGAACTCAGTTCCGGCGTGGACGATCTGAGCGGCGTGGAGGCCAAGACCACCACCACGGTGGCCCTGGACTTCGGCCGCATCACCATCGACCCCAGCCTGGTGCTGTACCTGTTCGGCACCCCCGGCCAGGACCGATTCTGGTTCCTGTGGGACGAATTGGCGCGCGGCGCGCTCGGCGCGGTGGTGCTGGCCGACACCCGTCGCCTGGATTCCTCCTTCGCTGCCATCGACTTCTTCGAACGCCGCGGGGTGGCGTTCACGGTGGCGGTCAACTGCTTCGACGGGGCGCCGCGCTACACCGCCGAGGAGGTGCGCGATGCGCTCGACCTGGATCCGCGGCTGCCGGTCATGCTGTGTGACGCCCGGGATCGCACCTCGGCCAAGAACGTGCTCATGACCCTGGTGCAGTACCTCATCGAGCGCGCCAGCACCGCCCGCGTCGGCGGCTGAGGGAGAAGACGACGG
>NZ_JASCXP010000237.1:0-11684 GCF_030010695.1 Nocardia sp. CC201C | reverse complement strand
GCGGCAGTGCCGCGACCGCGATCACCGCCTCCACCACCGGCAGCGCCCACGCCGCCAGCGGCACCCAACGCAGGCCGATCCCGAACTCGTGCACTGCTTTTCGCGTACCGGCCAGGTCGGCGAACTTCCCCCACGCCGACAGCCCGAACACCGTTGCGAGCAGCAGCCGTGACACCCACACCCCGTAGTCGACCACCATCACCGCACCATGACATACCCGCCGCCTCGGGGCAGCCGGAATCCCGCGATCGTTGCCGCGCAAGGGAATCGATGGCGCTATCGGTCCGTCGCGGGGCGGGTGCGCGCGGCCAGGGCCACGGCGGCGAAGGTGACGACGCAGCCCAGCACCGCGAGACCGGAGAGGCCGGGGCCGGTGGGGACCGCGACGTCGAGGACCAGGGACATGAGCAGCTGTCCGGCCACCGAGGTGAGGCCGAGCAGGAGCACGCCGATCCAGCGCACCACCAGCACGGCCAGCGCGATGAAGGCGACGCCGATCACGCCGCCGACGTAGAGCCACGGCTCGGTGGGAAACCCGGCGGGCCAACCCGTTCCGGCCAGCAGCACCGCTTCGACGAGGACCAGTCCGGCGGTGCCGGTCAGGAAATTCGCGAGTGTCGCCGTCGGCGGTCCGCCCACCGCACCGACCCGACCGTTCACCGCCTGCTGCCACGCCACGCCGAAACCCGCCAGCAGCGGCAGCGCTATCAACAGCAGATGCGGGCCGCCGCGCAGGGATTCCGGCACCGACAGCGCGCCGTCGCTGCCGCCGTCGCGCCCCGCCACCGACAGCAGTACCGCGGCCAACGCCAGTCCCGCGCCCCCGGCCCGCATTGCGGTCACCGGCGTCCGCCCGGCGGGGCCGATACCGAAGCGGTCCACCGCCAGGCTGCTCACCAACTGCCCCGCCACCACGGCCACCGTGAAGGCCGTGACCCCGATGGCGGCCACCGTGAGCCCCTGGCAGGCGACGAAGAACGCCCCGCACAGACCGCCCAGCAACTGCCACCACCGCAGCCCGCCGCTCACCAGCGCCCGCCGCACCTCCCCGACCCCCGCCCGCAGCCGACCGCTCACCGCGAACGCCACCCCGAGCACCACCAGCCCGGTCCCGAAACTGATCACCGCGGCGGCGACCCCATCCCCCAACCGCTCCCCCAACTCCCCATTGATCCGCGCCTGCCCCGCCACCGCCGCGCCGATACAACCCCCGAACACCAACCCGATCCGCCGCCGCATCGCCATTCGCCCGATTGTGCCCGTCCGGCCCGAGACCGCTCACCCGGCCACCGCCCCAGGGCCGAATCGCCGAGACTCCGACCGCAGCCGAGAGCTGAATTCCAGTGTCCGACAGTGGAACAGCCCATCCCGACGATGTCGCGTTCGTCGCGTTCGGTGTCTACAGTTGCCCGGTGAGCGAAGCTGATTCGACCGAGATTCATGACGCCGCGACCTGGAATGCGCTATCGGATGCATGGAACTCCTGGGGGCGGCTCGATGACGACGTGATCGGGCATCTGATAAATCCCGCGTTCCTGGGCGGGCCGCGCTGGCCCGCACTGCGCCAGGCGCATGCCATCGCCCGGCGCGAGGATGCGCTGTTGGTGGCCAGCAGCGGACTCGCCGACCCCACGACCTGGGACGATGCCGAACCGACGAATGGCTACGAGGTCGAGGTATTCGGCATCTCACCCGACCTGCCCACCAGCAGCGGCACCATGGCCGTGGCGAAATCCTGGCTCGGGCAGATGGTGATGACCGTGTCGAATGTGGTGGCGCAGTACGGGTTCCAGGTGCCGCAGATGCTGGAGCGCTATGGCGTCATCACCACCGAACTCTCCGATGCGCAACTGCCCGACGAGGCGGCGGATACCTACCTCGACGACAACGGGGCCATTGTCGTCATGCTCGGTCTGGTGGACCGGGAGGTACCCACCGGGGTCGCCGGGCCACTGTCCCCGATTCGGCTGGTCAATGTGAAACTTCTGACCGCAGCCGAGGGCCGGTTCTGTGTCGACAACCGGATGGGCGACGACGAGGCTCGGCGGGAACTGGCCCGGCGCTTCGCGGCGCAGGGCCAAACCCTCTGGTCGAGCCTGAGCCGTCCCTCAGTGATCTGATCCGCGCGGGGGGAGCCAGGCGGGGACGAGTAGCGCGGTGACAAGGATCGGGACACCGAGCAGGGCGACGGTGGGCGGGATCGGGAGCCGGCTGGAGGCCAGGGCCACGAAGCCGAAGACGGCCAGCGAGAAGACCTCCTCCAGCAGGCCCGAGACCGAGGTCACCGTCGCTCGGGCCGGACCCTCGATGGCGTCCTGGAGGCGAGCGGCCGCCACCACGCCCGCGTTGTAGACGATGCCGTACGCGATGCCGATGGCGGTGAAACCCGCGATGGTCAGCGGGTATACGGCCTCGGGTCGGTGCGCGGCCGCACCCGGCAGCAGCGCGCCGCCGATGAACAGGACACCCCCGACCGCCAAGGCGGTGGCCATGGTGCGGGCACGCATGGCCTCGGTGCGACCCGCGAGGGTGGAACCGAGGAGAGCGCCGGTCACCGTGAGGCCGACCAGTAGCGCCGTGGCCCACGGGGGTACGCCCGCATCGTCGGCGAGCAGGGCGAAGTACTCGTCGAACGCGGTCATGCCGTAGAGCAGCGCGCCCAGGAACAGCGCGTGACGCACCGGCCGGATCCGCACCGCCTCGCCTAGACCGGCGCGGAGCATGAATACGTAGCGGCCGAGGACCGATCCGGGTGCGGCCGAGAGCTTCCCGG
Organism: Nocardia sp. CC201C; assembly: GCF_030010695.1. Taxonomy (NCBI): domain Bacteria; kingdom Bacillati; phylum Actinomycetota; class Actinomycetes; order Mycobacteriales; family Nocardiaceae; genus Nocardia; species Nocardia sp. CC201C. Next base: position 8,911 of record NZ_JASCXP010000237.1, on the reverse strand, counting down.
CATCGGAGTTTCCGGCCGTCCCGGCAGTGGATTCCGCGACCGTCCCGGCAGTGGAGTCCCCGGCCGTCCCGGCAGTGGAGTCCCCGGCCGTCCCGGCCACGGACTGCATGCGGTGGTGCGGCGCGCTGCCGGAGTCGCCGGCGTGCGGGTGCGGTGGGGCGGGTTCGTCCGCGTCCGCCAACTCCTGGGCCGCCTCGGTGGTGACGGTTCTCGGGGCGGCGGGGAGGGTGAGGGCCAGGACGGTGTGCACGGCCGCGATGGCGACGCTGGCCCAGCCGACCAGGGCGTAGCCGCCCCAGGCGTAGAGCGGGGCGGCGGCCAGGATGCCCAGCAGGGCGGCGGCCTCGGAGGCGGCGCGGGTGTAGCCCATGATGCGGGCGTAGTCGGCGGTCTCGCCGCGGGCGGCGAGTTCGTCGTAGACGAGGGCCTCGAAGGTTCCCGACTGCAGCGCGCCCGCGGTGCCCCACAGCACGAAGCCCAGGGCGAAGCCGAGATACGAGGGGAACAGCGTCCACGTGCCGAAACCGGCCACCAGCAGCACACCGCCGACGAGCAGCAGACCCCGGCGCGACACCGTGTCCGCCCACGCGCCCGAGGGCACCTCCAGCAGGAAGGCGGTCGCCGACCAGATGGCCAGCAGCCCGGAGATCTGCGCGGTGGACAGCCCGTGATCAGCGAAGATCAGGGCGTAGAGCGCATAGAGCGGAATGAGATCGGCGGAGCCGCGGAACAACACCGCGCGCACCGCGAGTCCGGAACCCGGGCCACCGGTACGCGCTGAGCCGACAACTCAACAGGCATAGACGAGCAAACGCATGCGCTCAGCGTTGCCCGCCACCCACGCCTTCGTCAAGCGGATTATCGACCGGAACCCAGCCGTTGCCGGGCTCCACGCCCGCGCCCACCAACCCGCTGCGTTCGTTCAGGTCATTGATGAGTTCGGCGACCGGCTGCGAATCGCTGTAGTGATACCCCTGCGCCAACGCGAAACCGAGCTCGGTCAGCACCGCCGCCTGATATTCGGTCTCCACACCCTCGGCGATCACCTGGAGATCCAGCGACTTGCTCAGCGCCGCGATCACGCCCAGCAGCGGCGGCGCGGGCGAATCGGAGCGAATGGCGGCCACGAAGGACTGGTCCACCTTGAGAATGTCGCTGGGCAGCGTGGCCAGGCGGCTCAGCGACGAATAGCCGGTGCCGAAATCGTCGATGGCGATCCGCACGCCGCGATCGCGCAAGGCGTGCAGATTCGCGATGGCCGTCTCGGATTCGGCGGCCAATTCGCTCTCGGTCACCTCGAGCACCAATTGCTCGGCGGGCCAACCGGTATCGGCGAGAATGCCCGACACTCGCTCCGCGTACTCGCCCTGCGCCAATTCCAGACCGCTCACATTCACGTTCAGCGTGAGATCCAGCTGTGCGAAGGTCTCCTGCAACCGTGCCGCGTCCGCGCACGCCCGGCGCAGCACCAGCTCGTCCAGATCGGAGATGAGGTCGTACTCCTCCGCCACCCGGATCAGGCCCTCGGTGGTGACCTCCGGCTGCGCATGCGACGACCAGCGCAGCAGCGCTTCCACGCCAACGGCTTTCGCGCCGCCCTCGCCCAGGGTGACGATCGGCTGGTACTGCACGTCCAGCGCGCCGCGGTCGATGGCCTCGCGCAGCTCCACCGCCAGCGGCAGCTGCCGCGACGACTCCAGCACCGTGCGATTGCGGCCCGCCTGCTTGGCCCGGTACAGGCCCACATCCGCGCGGCTCACCAGCAGCGACCCGGATTCGCCCGGCTGCCAGGAGGTGACGCCCGCCGAACAGCCGGTGGTCACCGCCGCGCGCAGCTGCTCGGTGAGCAGGATCGCGGCCTGCTCGGTGGTGTTCGGCAGCAGCAGCGCGAACGCGTCACCGCCGTAGCGGGCCAACCGCTGATCGGGGGCCAGCAGCTTGGACCAGGTGTCACCCACGCGTTGCAGCACGGCGTCGCCGGCGCGATGCCCGAGATGGTCGTTGATCTTCTGGAAGCGGTCGAGATCCACCAGCACCAGCGCCAGCCCCTGACCGGTCCGACCCGCCTGCGCGATGGCCACATTCAGGGCGCGGTCGAATCCGCGCCGATTCAGCAGACCCGTCAGCACATCGATATCCGCGTCGGCGGCCATGCGGGTGAGAATGCCGACCACAATGCCGATACCCACCGTGATTCCGGCCGGAATGAAACCCGACCACCACGGCAATCCGCGCGAGGGCACCACCCACAGACAGCACAGCACCGCGAAGGTCAGATGCGCGGCCAGCCAGCGCCAGCTGAAGAATATGGCGGCATCGCAGGCGACGAAGACATAGAACGCCGCCAAGGTGATCGCGCCGACGGTATTCGGAAACCAGTGCACCGCAATGGTCACCAACACCGTCGCCACACCCACATACACGTGATGCGCGGAATGCGGCATCCGCGGACCCCAGATGAGCAGACTGATTCCGAGCAGCAGCGCCATGAACGCCGCACTGCCCACCAGCGGCCGATTGCCCTCATCACCGGGAGCGATGGCAGTGATCATCAGACCCAGGACCCCGCCCATGACGTAGAACGCCCCGGTGGTCCGAGCCATGACCATCGCTGTCGCCAGCGCCGATGCGGTCCGCACCCGCGTTCGGGTATCGCCGCGAGACCCGATTCCTCGCACGATGCATAGCCTAGACACACTCGTGACCTGTAGTAGACACAACCGGCCGAATCGACACGCGGATGCGCGAACCGGTGGTTACCGTGCGGGTTCGGCGAATCAGCGCGACGGCGTCAGCACCTCGGTTCCGACGAACGGGACCAGCGCGGCGGGAACCCGAACCGAACCATCGGCCTGCTGATGATTCTCCAGAATCGCGACGATCCAGCGCGTGGTCGCCAGGGTGCCGTTCAACGTGGCGGCGATCTGCGGCTTGTTGTTCTCGTCGCGATAACGCACATTCAGCCGCCGCGCCTGGAACGTGGTGCAATTCGAGGTCGAGGTGAGTTCGCGATACGTACCCTGGCTCGGCACCCACGCCTCGCAGTCGTATTTACGCGCGGCCGAGCTGCCCAGATCACCGGCCGCCACATCGATCACACGATACGGCACCTCGATGGCGGCCAGCATGTCCTGCTCCCACGCCAGCAGCCGCTTGTGCTCGGCGTCCGCGTCCTCCGGCTTGGCGTAGACGAACATCTCCACCTTGTCGAACTGGTGCACGCGGATGATGCCGCGGGTGTCCTTGCCGTAGCTGCCCGCCTCCCGGCGGAAGCACGACGACCATCCCGCGTAGCGCTTCGGGCCCGCGCTCAGATCCAGGATCTCGCCCTGGTGGTACCCGGCGAGCGGCACCTCCGAGGTGCCGACCAGGTACAGGTCGTCCTCCTCGAGGTGGTAGACCTCGGCGGCGTGCTGGCCCAGGAAACCGGTGCCAGCCATGACCTCCGGGCGCACCAGCACCGGCGGGATCATCATGCTGAAACCGTTGGCGGTGGCTCGCTGCGCGGCCAGCTGGAGCAGGCCGAGCTGCAACAGGGCACCGTAGCCGGTGAGGAAGTAGAAGCGCGCGCCCGACACCTTCGCGCCGCGCTCCATGTCGATCAGGCCCAGCGCCTCGCCGAGTGCCAGGTGGTCTTTCACCTCGAAATCGAACTCGCGCGGGGTGCCGATGGTGTCGAGCACGAGGTAATCGTCCTCGCCGCCCGCGGGCGCGCCCTCCTGCACCACATTCGACAGTGCCCGCTGCGCGGCGTCGAGTTCGGCGTCGGCGGCGTGCTCGGCCGCCTCCGCCTCCTTCACCTTCGCCGAGAGCTCCTGCCCGTGCGCCAGCAGCGCGGGACGCTCGTCCGGAGACGCCTTGCCGACCTTCTTGCCCAGCGCCTTCTGCTCGGCGCGCAGACCGTCCGCGGCGGCGACTGCGGCACGCCGGGCCGCGTCGGCCGCCAGCAGGGCATCCACCAGGGCCGGGTCCTCACCGCGCGCCCGCTGCGAGGCGCGGACGACATCGGGATTCTCCCGCAGGAATCGAAGGTCGATCATAGGTAGAGCGTAAAGGGCGGGGTCCACCTGATGCTGCGCCGCCTCCCCGGGACTTCGGCGCACGGCGTAGTGCCGTCGACCGTCGTGCACGCGTGCCGCCGGTCGGGTGCCGAACCGATTTCGGGCGTACCCGGGGAGTTACCCCGAACCTTGCGAAATCAGGTGTCGGGTTTGCCGGTGTCTCGCATAGTTGGGTGCACACGATCTGTCGGTGCTGCGTCAGCGAGGAGTCACCCATGCCCGAATCCGTGCAGGACACTGTGGATTTCATCGTTGTTGGAGCCGGGTCGGCGGGGGCCGCGGTGGCGGCGCGCTCGAGTGAGCGGGCCGGGGCCAGGGTGGTGGTGTTGGAGGCGGGGTCGGCCGACAAGGACAAGTTCATTCGGATTCCGGCCGGATTCTCCAAGCTGTTCCAGGGGGCCAACGACTGGAACTACCACACCGAGCCGCAGGCCGCGCTCGGCGGGCGGCGGGTCTACTGGCCGCGCGGCAAGATGCTCGGCGGCTCCTCCGCCATGAACGCCATGATGTGGGTGCGCGGGTTCGCCGCCGACTACGACGACTGGGCGCGCGCGGCCGGGCCCACCTGGTCGTTCCAGGAGGTGCTGCCGTACTTCCGGCGCATGGAGCGCGTGGAGGGCGCGAGCGGCGACGAGGAGGGCGGCGACGGGCCGCTGCACATCTCCAGGCAGCGCAGCCCGCGCCCGCTCACCCGCGACTTCCTGGTGGCCGCGACCGAGGCGGGGTACGCCGTCGAGCGAGCCAATGCCGCTGTGCCACAAGGGTTCTCCGAAACCATGGTGACGCAGAAGCGGGGCGCGCGGTGGAGCACCGCCGACGCCTACCTGCGGCCCGCGCTGCGGCGGCGGCGCGGCCTCGAGGTACGCACCGACGCACACGTCACCCGCATCCTGTTCGAGAATGAGCGGCCGTCGGCGTCGAATACCGGCGCGACGGGCAGACGCATCGGCTGCACGCGCGGCGTGAGGTGATCCTGAGCGGCGGCGCGATCAACACCCCGCAGCTGCTCATGCTGTCGGGAGTGGGCGATCGGGAACAGCTGTCCGGCTTGGGGATTCCGGTGGTGCACCACAGCCCCGAAGTGGGACGGAATCTGCGGGACCATCTGGTCGCGCCCATCGTCTACCGCACCCGCGCGGGGAGTCTGTTCACCGCCGAACGCATTCCGGAGCTGGTGAACTATCTGCTGCGGCGGCGCGGGATGCTCACCTCCAATGTGGGCGAGGCGTACGGCTTCGTGCGCAGCCGCGACGAACTCGAGCTGCCCGACCTGGAACTCATCTTCGGTCCCGCCCCCTATGTCGGGGAGGGCCTGCTCGATCCCGTCGGGCACGCCATCACCCTCGGCGCGATCCTGCTGCGGCCCGCCAGCAGCGGAACCATCACCCTCGACTCCGCCGACCCGTTCACCGCGCCCCGTATCGACCCCCGCTACTGCACCGACCCCGAGGGGCTCGACCGCGCCGCCCTGCTCGCCGGACTGCGCACGTGCGTCGACCTCGCGCACATGCCCGCGCTGAAACAGCACATCGGGGACCTCATGCAACCCGACGTCCCCGCCGACACCCCCACCGACGAGATCCTGCGCCGCTGCCTCGAGGACCACTCCCACACCCTCTATCACCCGGTCGGCACCTGCCGCATGAGCGCCGACGACACCGGCGTCGTCGACCACGAACTCCGCGTCCGCGGCCTCCAGGGCCTCCGCATCGCCGACACCTCCGTCATGCCGATCATCATCCGCGGCCACACCCACGCCCCAGCGGTCCTCATCGGCGAGAAAGCGGCCGACCTGATCACGCGATAGCGCACCCTGTCGGTAGCGCGCGGTGCGCAGTAGGAATCCGGCGTGGCGACCGACCTCAGGGCGCGGGCACCCGAGTGCCTGAAATCGGGCTCGGCTTTCGCGCAGAGGTTCGCCGATCGCGCATCTCGGAAAAGGCACCCTGCTCGCACCTCACCACACGTGACAACTGATCTCGCATGGTCCGGATAACTCCCCGGGTACGCCCGAAATCGGCTCGGCACCCCGGCCGCCGGCACGCGTACACGACAGCCAACGGCACCTCAGCCGCGCGCCGAAGTCCCGGAGAGGCGGCACAGCACAGCACAGCACGTGGCGAAGGGTGGGCCGGCGCTGCCATGATGGAGCGCGATGCCCGCATACGTGCCCCCGGAACCCAAGCGGCCCGCGCCGCCCGTGCGCAGGAAGCCGAGCGCCCGCGACAAGGTGCTCGGTCCGATGCGCGCTGTCGTCGACCGGGGACCGCTGTCCGCGCCGACGCTGCGGTGGGGGCTGCTGGCGGTCGCGGTCGGGGCGATGGTGGCCGCGCTGGTGACGCTGTTCGTCAGCGGATTCGACCACGGGAAGGTGGAGGCGCACAGCCCGTCCGGACCGCAGCCGACCGGGGCGGTGGCGGGCGCGGCCTTCGGGACCGCCAAGACCGGCGACTGCCTGACCTGGAGCAAGGCCGACGCCAGCGACCTGCAGAAAGTGGATTGCGCCAGCAAGCACCTGTTCGAGGTGACGGCGGACATCGACCTGAGCAAGTACCCGGGACGCGAATTCGGGGCCGGATCCCGCTTCCCGGATTCGCTGCGCTTCACCGAACTGCGCGACGAGCACTGCGTCAGCGCCGCGCAGCGCTATCTCGGCGGCAAGTTCGATCCGCGCGGCAAGTTCGTCGTCGGCCTGATCAATCCCGGCGAACCGGGCTGGACGGCGGGTGAACGCACCCTGCGCTGTGGGCTGCAGGTCGCGTCGAGCACGGGCTCGGCCGCGTACGCCACCGCCGGCAGCATCCGGGAACGCGATCAGTCCAAGGTCTACGAGGTCGGCGCCTGCGTCGGCATCAACCGGAATCTGCCCACCGACCAGGTGGACTGCACCCAGCCGCACGCCTTCGAGATCGTCTCCACCGTCGACCTCGGCGCCCACTTCACCGACGGACCCCCCGCCGCGGAGGATCAGGACAAGTACATGGAGGAGCGATGCGCCACCGACTCCACCGCGTACCTCGGCTCCCCCGAAGCGCTGCGCAACAAGACCCTCACGCTGTTCTGGGACTTCCTCGACACACGCAGCTGGCTGGCCGGCAGCCGCAGCCTGAACTGCATGCTCGGCAAGGGCTCGGATCAGGGTTTCGCGGCCATCACCGGTTCGGCGCGCGGCGACATCCTCATCGACGGACAGGCCCCCGTGCCGCCGCCGAACAACGGCCGTTACACCCCGCCGCCGCTGCCCGGCGCGGCCCCGCCGAACCTGCCGCCACCGCGGTGATCGGGTAGCGCATGCCGGTGACCATGTCCGACGATCGTTTCGAGGAGCTCGTCGGCGACGCCCTCGACCTGATTCCGCCCGAACTGGCCAAGGCCATCGACAATGTGGTGATTCTCATCGAACCCCGCAGCGCCGAGGATCCGCATCTGCTCGGGCTGTACCACGGGATAGCCCTCACCGATCGGGACTTCAGCCACTACGGCGGCGCATTGCCGGACACCATCACCATCTACCGCGAGGCCATCCTGGACATGTGCCACACCGACGAAGAGGTGGTGGAGGAGGTGGCGATCACAGTGATTCACGAGATAGCGCACTATTTCGGGATTGACGACGACCGCCTTCATCAGCTGGGATGGGGCTGACGCCGTAGGTGTGCTCCAGATTTGCTGGAACCGATAGCGCCCGCGGTGCGTCCAATCTCTCGTAGGGGGCCGTCGGGTCTCCGGGGGCAGCTGGCGGAAGGAGCGCTCGAGCATGGTTGGCCACGTCCTGGTGCAGCCGGAGGTCGTCCTCGCGGCAGCCGCCGAACTCGATCTGCTGGCCGAGCGGCTGGCGGCGGTCGCCACGGCGGCCGGACCGACCACCCACGTCCTACCGTCCGGCACCGAAGAGGTGTCGCTGCTCGCGGCCGGACACTTCAACCACGCCGCGCTGAGCCATGACCGCGCGATCGCGCAGGGTGTGCTGGAACTGCACCACGCCGCCGCGACGCTACGCGCGCAACTGGCCCAGTACCTCGCGCAGGACGCCATCCGCGCGGTCGGCATAGCCTCGATACCCGTGTAGGGGGACCGATGACGCTGGGTATCACCGGAGTGTTCTGGCTGCCGCGCATGGCCGAGGTCAACTCGGTCACGCTCAACGCGGGCGCGCACGCCATCCCGATCGCCGCCGCCTCCACCTCGTGGAGCGCCATCACCGCCGCCTGGGTGGACGCCACCACCACCGTGGCCCGCGTGATGGCCGAGATCGGCGTCGGATTGCAGGGCATCAACGGACTCAATGTGCTGGGACGGCTCGGCGGATTCACGGTGTGGGCCGAACAGCAGGGCGTGATGGCCGCGACCCTGGCCGCCAAGACCGCCGCCAACGCCACCGCGTACACCGTGGCGTCCATCGCCATGCCGAGCCTGCCGGAGATCGCGGCCGTGGAGGCGGCGCGGATCGCCGCCCACTCCACCGGCGGCGCGCTCAACGGCAGCGCGCAGGCCGCCGAGGCCGCCAAGCTGGCCCTGGACATCCGGGCCGCGCTGGTCATGGAGACCTACGAGGCCGCCACCACCGCCATCGTCACCACGCCCGGTGAATTCCTGATGCCGCCGCCCATCGCCATGGGCGCGGGGTCGGCCGACCCGGCCGCCGCCGCGCAGTCGTTCGGCGACAGCGGCAATCCGGTGCAGACCGCACTGGCCGCGGCGGCCGCGCTCGCCAACAACCCCGGGGTGATGAGCGCGGTCTCGCAGGCCGCGCAGTTCGCCGGGAGCGTGGCGACCACCGGCGTGAGCACGGCGGGCAATGTGGCGGGTACGGCGATCTCCGCCGTGGGCACCGCGATGCAGGCCGGGAA
>NZ_JASCXP010000236.1:0-11685 GCF_030010695.1 Nocardia sp. CC201C | reverse complement strand
GGGCACATCGGTCATGATGCCGCCCACTCCGACATCGATGAGCCGCCGCATATTCCGCGTATCGTTCACCACGTAGGCGAAGACCTCCAGTCCGCGGGCGCGGGCCAGTGCCAGATAGTCGGCGTCCACATCGTCGGCGGAGATGTGCACCATGCCACTGTGTTCGGCGAGGGCATCCAGTTCGTTCGCCGTGGGCCGACGCTGGCTGAGTCCGCCGAGCGGGATATCCGGTTCCAGTGCGCGGAACTCGCGCAGGAATTCCCAGTCCAGGCTCTGCACCATGAGACGCCGCCGATCCGGGGCCGTTTCCGTCCAGCCCGGCACCGCCCGCAGCTCCCGCGAGACGAGTTCGGCAACACCGTCTTTCGCGTCGGTGAGTTTGACTTCGAGCAGTAGTCCGGCGGGCCCGCCGCCGAGCGTGCGCAGCACCTCCCCGAGTTCGGGAACGGGTTCACCGGCATAGGCGGGCGCGAACCAGGAGCCCGCGTCCAGCGTGCGGATCTCGGCCAGGGTGAACTCCGCCACCCGCCAGGGCGCGCGGTCCGGATACCGTGCGGCGGCATCGGTGGTGCGTTCCAGGGTGTCGTCGCGAATGACCACGAGCCGGTCGTCGGCGGTGCGGCGCACATCGAGTTCGACCATGGTGGCACCCTGTTCGGCGGCCAATCGCGTTGCCGCCACGGTGTTCTCGGGTGCGTACGCGGACGCGCCGCGATGGGCGACGGTGGCCGGGGGCGTGTCCTGCGCGGCCGCCGGCGCTCCGGTCGCGGCGAGCGCCAAGCCGGTGACCAGCGCCAGGAGATGTCTGTACATGGTGGCGTTCCTCGGCTCGGGTTACAGGGAGGTGGTCAGTCCGCCGTCGACCAGCACCGACGTGCCGGTCATATAGGCGAGATCGTCGGAGGCGAGGGCGAGGGCCGCCCGGGCGAGGTCCTCCGGCTCGCCGATGCGCTTGATCGCGGGCAGGTTCCGCTGCGCCCAGTCCCGCTTGTACGCGGCCCAGTCCCGCTGCGGATCGGTCGGCTGCACCGCCCGCCACAGGCGGGTGTCCACCGCCCCGGGTGCCAGCACATTGATCCGAATCCCCTGTGCCGCATAGTCCATACTCGCGGCCTGGGCCAGCGCCAGCACCGCGCGCTTGGTGGCGGCGTAGGCCGATCCGCCCGGTCGGGTGGCCACCTCGTGCAGCGATCCGGTGATGATGATGACGCCGCCGCCGCGCGCCAGCAGATGCGGGATCTGCGACCGCATCGCCAGATAGACGCCGCGCACATTGGTGTTCTGCATATCGTCCCATTCGGCGGGATCGGTCTCGTGCAGCGGCCGGAACCAGTTGATTCCGGCATTGTCGAATGCGATGTCGAGCCCCCCGTACCGGTCCACCACGGCGGTGGTGAAGTTCTCGACCTGCTCGGCCTCCCGCACATCCGCGCGCACGTACAGCGCCTCCCCGCCCGCCGCGCGAATCTCGGCCTCCACCTTGGCCCCTTCCTCGGTCCGCCGCCCGCAGAAACCGACACGCGCACCCTCGCGCGCGAACGCGATGGCGGCCGCCCGCCCGATTCCCGAGGTGGCCCCGGTAATGGCAACTACTTTTCCGGCGAAGCGTCCCGGCCGCTCCCCGGTCGCATCGGCCGCGGCCCAGCCCCCCGCCACCCCCGCCACTCCGGTACCCGCCGCCGCCAAGCCGTACAGCATGGACCGCCGACTGACCCCTGTCCCCCGCTGCTCATCCGCACTCATATCAACCTCCAGCTCGTTCCCGCCACCGGCTCCGGCGGCCACCCCATGGTGTGGCAGCCCGAATCCCGACGGCAGGGCGCGAACTGGCGAGGACCCCCGGTCCTGGTCACCCCATGACCAGGTAGGACCGATGACCGAGACAGCGGCAGGACCACCCGGGCGACAACGGCCGCCGACGCGCCGACCGGGTACGCGAACGCGACGATCATCCCGGAGCCGCGGCCGACGGGCACGGCTGGCGCGTGGGAATCCCGAGCACAGCACCGGACCCGGTCACCCCCGCGCGTGGGAATCCCGAACACAGCACCGAGCCCGGTCGCCCCCGCCGCGCGCGGCAATCCCGAGCACAGCACCGTACCTGGCCGACCCCGCTGGCGGGATGACATACGCCGACACCCCTCCGGCGCCCGTGACCGTGCCGGTACCGGAGCATCCGTGCGCGGCGGCCCCGAGAGCCGCCGCCGATGGACCGCGCCCGGCGGAGGGGCCGGTCGAACTCGTCACGGCCGACGAGCGCATCCGCGGGGATCGGGTGCCCGGTCAACGCCGCGAACGGCGCTGCCGCATCGGCCGTCGGCTGTCAGTCGCACACCGCCCCGTTGGACGCCGAGCCCACCAGCTTCGCGTACTTCGCGAGCACCCCACGCGTATACCGAGGCGGCAGCGGCTCCCATCCCCGTGCCCGCTGCCTCAGCTCGGCGTCGTCCACGAGCAGGTCGAGCCGGCCGTCCGCCACATCGAGCCGGATGCGGTCGCCGTCGCGCACGAAGGCGATCGGCCCGCCGTCCACCGCCTCCGGAGCGACGTGGCCCACGCACAGCCCGGTGGTGCCGCCGGAGAAGCGCCCGTCGGTCAGCAGCAGAACGTCCTTGCCCAGTCCCGCGCCCTTGATGGCCGCGGTGATGGCCAGCATCTCCCGCATGCCCGGACCACCCTTGGGGCCCTCGTAGCGGATCACCACCACGTCGCCCGCCGCGATGGTGCCGTCCTCGAGGGCGTCCATGGCGGCCCGCTCCCGATCGAAAACCCGTGCGGTGCCCTCGAATACGGAGGAGTCGAACCCGGCCGACTTGACCACCGCCCCGCCCGGGGCAAGCGATCCGCGCAGAATCGTGATGCCGCCGGTGGGATGGATCGGAGATCCCATGGCCCGCACCACCTTACCGTCCGGGTCCGGCGGCGCGATGGCCGCCAGATTCTCCGCCACCGTCTTCCCGGTGACGGTCAGGCAGTCCCCGTGCAGCAGCCCCGCGTCCAGCAGCGCCTTCATCATGACCGGCACCCCGCCGATGCGGTCCACGTCCGTCATCACATGTCGGCCGAAGGGTTTTACGTCGGCCAGATGCGGCACCCGCCGCCCGACCCGGGCGAAGTCGTCCAGGGTGAGGTCCACATCCGCCTCGTGCGCGATTGCGAGCAGATGCAGCACCGCATTGGTGGATCCACCGAACGCCATCACCACCGCGATGGCGTTCTCGAAGGCTTCCCGGGTCATGATGTCGCGGGCGGTGATGCCCCGCCGGATCAGATCCACCACGGCCTCGCCGCTGCGCCGCGCGTAGCCGTCGCGGCGGCGGTCGGTCGCGGGCGGGGCGGCGCTGCCGGGCAGCGACATGCCGAGCGCCTCGGCGGCGCTCGCCATGGTGTTGGCGGTGTACATGCCGCCGCATGCCCCCTCTCCGGGGCAGATGGCGCGTTCGATGGCGTCCACGTCGGCTCTGCTCATGAGTCCGCGCGAGCAGGCGCCCACCGCCTCGAAGGCGTCGATGATGGTGACCTCGCGCTCGCTGCCGTCGGAGAGTTTCGCGATACCGGGCAGGATCGATCCGGCGTAGAGGAAGACGCTGGCCAGGTCCAGCCGCGCGGCGGCCATGAGCATGCCGGGCAGCGATTTGTCGCAGCCCGCCAGCAGGACCGAGCCGTCGAGTCGTTCGGCCTGCATCACGGTCTCCACGCTGTCGGCGATCACCTCGCGCGACACCAGGGAGAAGTGCATGCCCTCATGGCCCATGGAGATGCCGTCGGAGACCGAGATGGTGCCGAACTGCATCGGGAAACCGCCGCCGGCGAAGACGCCGTCCTTGCAGCCGCGGGCGAGACGGTCCAGGGAGAGGTTGCAGGGCGTGATCTCGTTCCAGGACGACGCCACGCCGATCTGGGGTTTGTCCCAGTCGTCGTCGCCCATGCCCACCGCACGCAGCATGCCGCGGGCGGCGGTCCGTTCCAGCCCGTCGGTGACGTCGCGACTGCGGGGTTTGATGTCCGGGGTGTTCTGCTGATCGGCCACGGTTCCCCATCATCCACCCTGCGGCCGCCGAGTCGCGCCAGCACGCCCCGGTGCGCCGACGACGAAGGTCCCGCCGCGCCACACCGCGCGAAACGGGACCTCTGTCGATGTGTCGTGCCCATCGGCACCACGCTGCCGGTCGGCGCTGGTGCCGACCGGTCGTAAGCGGGGCCGACCGATCAGAAGTACGCGCCGCAGACCGGCCAGGCGCCGATGCCCTGGGTCGCGAGCACGTTCTCGGCCACGCGGATCTGCTCCTCGCGGCTGGCGTTGTGGGCGTAGCCGCTGCCGCCGTTGGCGAGCCAGGTGCTCTGGCTGAACTGCAGGCCGCCGTAGTAGCCGTTGCCGGTGTTGATCGACCAGTTGCCGCCGCTCTCACACTGCGCGACGGCGTCCCAGTTGCCGCTGTAGGCGGAGGCGGTAGCAGTCGAAACACCGAACGGGACAGCGGCGAGCGCGCCCAGCACGGCGGTGGTACCAGCGATACGGGTGAACTTGCGGTTCCGAAGCATGTGATATTCCTGCCTGCGCCCAGCCGCCCGGTGAATTCGCACTACCGGGTCCCCGTCCCCAGGGAATGTCTTGGTGAATCTCGACCGCGGGACGGGGTTACCGGTGTACGGCGGTTCGAGTCCGACTCAGCCTTCGCCCGAGCCGTCGACGACCATAACGGAACAATCACGATGGATCACGGACCGATAACTCGCATTTGACTTGCGTGACGCTCGAACCTGATCTCCGTTTATGCAGATGATCGCGCGGGTCGCGCTTAATTACATTCCCGTAGTTAATAAACCACAATGTGTTCGAGGTCACCGAAATGCGGTGATAACGATCTCGAGGTCAACCCGCGGAGGGCTTCCCAACAGCCGTCTCAGACGCTATCGTACTGGCAGTACCGCATACCGGCGGTACTCGCTCAACGAGGTGCGCCATGACCACCACATATCCCCAGGCCAGGCGGATCAGGTTCCGCTTCGGCGATCCGGAGCCGATGTCGAAGTACTACGCGGGTGGCGACATCGTGTTCAGTCACTTCATCGCGGGTCTCTCGGCGGGCTTCCCACCCGGCGAGGAGTCCTTCATCCGCTCGGTCCGCAAGTTCGCCGACCACATCACCGATCCAGCCCTGAAGAAGCGGGTGGCCGGGTTCATCGGCCAGGAAGCGATGCACGGGCGGGAACACCGGCGGCTCAACGGCAAGCTCGCCGAGCTGGGCTATCCCGTCGAGTGGTACGACTCCCCCGCCGCTGTCGAGCGCCTGCGCCGCATCGAGCAGCGCCTGCCCGACCTGGTACATCTGGCGAGCACCGCGGCGGCCGAGCACTACACCACCGTGCTCGCCACCCGGGTGCTGACCCGGCCCGAACTCCAGGAGCTCGCGGGCGACCCCGAGGTGCGCAACCTGTTGAACTGGCACGCGGTCGAGGAGATCGAGCACAAATCGGTCGCCTTCGACGTGTACCGGGCCGTGGGTGGCAGCGAACGGATGCGCATCGCCACCATGGCCACCGTGCTGGCGCTCACCCTGCCGCTCACCACGGTGGGCCTGATCCTGTCGCTGCGCCGCGACGACTACGCGCGAGCGCATCCGGCCCGGCTGGCCCGCGAGGCGTACACGCTGTTCACCGGGCCGCTGCTGCGCGGTCTGGGCCGCGAACTCGCCCAGTACCTGCGTCCGGGCTTCCATCCCGACGACAACGACACCACCGCACTACTGGATCGCTGGCGGGCCGAATTGTTCGGCGACACCGGCGTTCTCAGCGATCACCTGCGCTAGCGGGCTCGGCGGACCGCTCGGAACACCGCCGCGAATCAACGGAGATTCATCATGAGCAGATCCACGCTTCCCACCCGCACCACCGGTGCGCCCCCGGTGCGCCGCATGCGATTCCGGTTCGGCGAGCCCGAACCCATGAGCAAGCATTTCGCCGACGGCGATATCGTGCTCAGCCATTTGACGGCACTGCTGTCGGCGGCCTTCCCACCCGGTGAGGATTCCTTCGTGCGTTCGGTGCGGCGGGTGTCCGGACGGATCGACGATCCGGCGCTCAAGAAGCGCGCCGCCGGCTTCATCGGTCAGGAGGCCATGCACGGACAGCAGCATCGGCTGCTCAACGACCAGTTGGTCCGGATGGGCTACGTGCTGGTCCGGGTGCCGAACTTCGCGCCGGGCAGCCGCCGGGAGCGAGCCCTGATCCGCGCCGAGCGGCTGCTGCCCGCCCACGTCCACCTGGCGGCCACCGCGGCGGCCGAGCACTTCACCAGCATGCTGGCACGGCGCGTGCTGACCAGCCCGGAACTCCAGGAGATCGCCACCGCGAGTCCGGAGGTGCGGAATCTGCTGAACTGGCATGCGCTGGAGGAGCTCGAGCACAAGTCGGTCGCCTTCGACGTCTACCGCGCCACCGGCGGCGGTGAGGCGGTGCGGATCGGCGTCATGACCATCCCGTATGTGGGGATCATCCCCTTCATGGCGCTGGCGGTGGGCCTGTCCATCCTCACCGACCCGCAGGGCTGGCGGCCGGTCACGGTCACCCGCCAAGCCGTCGGCGTGCTGCGCGGCCCCCTGGTCAAAGGGCTGCTCGCCGAGATCCGGGAGTACCTCAAGCCCGGCTTCCATCCCGACGACCTCGATACCGAACCCCTGGTCCAGCAGTGGCAGCGGGAGCTGTTCGGCGACGACGGCCTGCTGCTCGACCGGGTCCGCTGACCCACCGAACGCCGGAGAGGATCCATCATGAACGCACATCCGGAGATTCCGCGCGCCGACCACGAGGTCGTGGTGGTCGGCGCCGGATTCGGCGGTATCGGAGCCGGTATCGCACTGCAACGCAAGGGCATTCACGACTTCGTGATCGTGGACAAGTGGGACCGGGTCGGCGGCACCTGGCATGCCAACACCTATCCCGGTGTGGCCGTGGACATTCCGTCCTTCATCTACAGCTTCTCCTACGAGCAGCGCGGCGACTGGTCACGCATCTTCGCCCCCGGCGACGAGTTGCGCGACTATGCCGACAGCATGGTCGACAAGTACGGGCTGCGCCGCAAGCTGCTGCTCGGCACCACCATCACCGGAGCCGAGTACGACGAGGACGGCGGGCTGTGGCGGCTGCGCACCGACGGCGACCGCACCCTCACGGCACGTTTCGTCGTCATGGCGGTGGGCGGCCTGGAGCGGCCGAAGATGCCCGATATCCCGGGGTTGCAGGACTTCGGTGGCGCGCTGGTGCATACCGCCCTGTGGGATCACGACCTGGCGCTGGCCGGTAAGCGGGTGGCCGTGATCGGCACCGGCGCGACGGCGCTGCAACTGGTCCCCGCCATCGCCGCGGAGGTGGACCACCTCACCGTCTTCCAGCGCACCCCCATCTGGGTGTTCCCGAAGACCGACGCCGCCGTGGGACCGTGGGGGCGGGCAGTGCTGGGCAATCGATTGCTACGCTCCGGCATTCGCGCGGTCGGCACCCTGGCCACCGAGATCGGGATGGGCGGCATGGTCGTGGGCCCCGCCTGGCTCACCGACACGGGACGGCGGCTGGCCGAGATTCCGGTACGCCGCTGGATGCGGTCGCAGGTGCGCGACCCGCGCGTGCGCGAACAGCTGATCCCCCGCTACGGACTGGGCTGCAAGCGGCCGTCCATGTCCAACGACTACCTCGCCACCTTCAACCGACCGGATGTGCGCCTGGTGACCGACGCGATAGAGCGGGTCGACGAGCATGGGGTGGTCACCGCCGACGGCACCCGCCACGACTTGGATGTCATCGTCTGCGCCACGGGATTCAAACTGTGGGAGAAGGATTCGGTGCCGCCGTTTCCGGTGATCGGTCGCGATCGGCTCAGCCTCGGCGACTTCTGGGATACACATCGATTCCAGGCGTATCACGGGGTATCGGTACCCGGCTTTCCCAATATGTTCGCCATAACCGGCCCATACGGTTTCGTGCTCGGCTCGTATATCTGGATGATCGAAGCCACCGCCGCCCATCTGAGTCGCGCCATCGCGGAAACGAAACGGCGCGGTGAGACCGTCTGCGAAATACGTCGATCCGCGCACGATGAATATTTCGCCGTATGTCTGCGGCGACAGGAGAAGAATTTCCTCTTCACCCCGGCCTGCCACGGTTCGAATACGTATTACATCAATAGTCACGGAGATTCGCCGTTCCGGCCGTCCACCCACGGCGAGATGTACTGGCAGAACCGTCATTACGACCTCGACGACTACCGGTACAGCACCCCGGCCGGCACGCCCCGGCCGCACCGGATCCTGGAGGAGTCGGCATGAAACTCAACGACATCCGTCCCGAACTCGTCGTGGTGACCGGGGCGGGCAGCGGGATCGGCCGGGCGGTGGCGCTGCGCTTCGCCCGGCGCGGAGCCCACGTGGTGGTCTCCGATATCGACCTCGACAGCGCCCGCGCCACCGAGGCCATGATCCACGCCCGGGGCCAGCACGCCAGCGCCGCGCGCCTCGACGTCACCGACCCGTGGGCGTGGGAGGAGTTCGCCCGCGACGTCCTGGCCGACTACGGGCTGGCCGACGTGCTGGTCAACAATGCGGGCCTGGTGGTCGGCGGGGCGTTCCTGGATATGGCGCCCGCCGACTGGGACACCCAGCTCGGGGTCAATCTGCTCGGGGTCGTGCACGGGTGCCGGGTGTTCGGACGGCAGTGGGTCGACAGCGGGCACCGTGGGCATATCGTCAATATCGCCTCGGCGGCCGCCTTCACCCCGACCCCGGTCATGTCGGCCTATTCGGTGTCCAAGGCCGGAGTGAAGATGCTCACCGAATGTCTGCGACTGGAGCTGGGCCCCAAGGGCATCGGCGTGAGTGCCATCTGCCCCGGATTCATCAATACCGGCATCGGTGCACACGCCGTGACGGTGGGCCTCGATCCGGCCGTCGTCGAGCGGGGCAGGGAACTCGCCCGGCACGCGCAGGAGGTGGCCGAGCGGCTGCCGTTCTCGCCACTGAGCCCGGACCAGGTGGCCCGTGCGGTGGAGCGGTCGGTGCGCTACGACCTCGCCGTGGTGCCGGTGCGGCCGGAGGCGTGGCTGGGCTACGCCCTCATGCGGATCGCTCCCGGTGTCAATCGCCGCATGACCCAACCGTTCTCGACCGAGCGCCTGGAACGGCTGGCGGGCTGGGCGATGCGACGCTTCGACCGGCAGGCGGTCACCGCCGACAGAGCGCCGACACCCGCGGGGGTGGGGCGGTGAGCGGGCGCGCGCATACCCTCGAGATCGCGGCGGTGGTGCGGGAGACCACCGATGCCCACACCCTGGTCTTCAGCGTGCCGTCGCAGCTGCACGGTCGGTTCACTTACCGGCCGGGGCAGTTCCTCACCCTGCGGGTTCCCAGCGAACGTACCGGATCGGTGGCGCGCTGCTATTCGCTGTGCAGCAGTCCGCATGTGGACGATCGGCTCGCCGTGACGGTGAAGCGCACGGCGGGCGGCTACGCGTCGAATCTGCTCTGCGATACGGCCCGGGCCGGGGACCTCATCACCGTGCTGGAGCCGGGTGGCAGCTTCGGGCCGCGCGGGCTGGACGGGGAACTGCTGCTCGCCGCCGGGGGCAGCGGGATCACACCGCTGCTGTCGATCGCGAAATCGGTGCTGGCGGCCGGGCGCGGCAACATCGTGCTGTTCTACGCGAACCGGGATCGGCGATCGGTGATCTTCGCGGCCGAACTGGCGCGGCTGGAGCGCCGGTATCCGCGGCGGCTGCGGGTGCTGCATTGGATCGAAGCCGAACGGGGGCTGCCGAACGCCCGGCGGGTGGGTGAGCTGCTGCGGCGGCATCGCCGCCGGGAGTGGTACATCTGCGGGCCGCAAGGCTTCACCACGGTGCTGCGGTCGGCGGCGGCCTCCGTGCGGGTACCCGCGGCCCAGGTCCATCTGGAGGAGTATCGGTCGCTCACCGCGAATCCGTTCGAGGACCCCACTCCCCCAACGCATCTCACCGTCGCCGCGCTGCCATCTCCCGCCGCCGGGGCGGGCGACGACAGCGCCGCCCTGGAGGTCGATATCGACGGGCGCACCCATCACCTCGGCTGGCCGCGCACCGCCCGGCTGCTGGATGTGCTGCTGGACAACGGCATCGACGCTCCCTACGTGTGCCGGGAATCCGCGTGCGGCACCTGCGTCTGCGCGGTGCGGCGCGGGCGCACCCGCATGGTGCGCAACGAGGCGCTCATCGACGAGGAACTCGCCCAGGGATTGACGCTGGCCTGCCAGACGCTGCCGGAATCGGCGGACGTCCACGTCAGCTTCGACCGGTAGCGCCCGCGTGTCAGTTCGCGGCGAAGGCGAGATGCGGGGGTTTGCGCACATCCACCGCCACCTCGTTGAGCCGGGCCACCGCGTCCAGCACCGCCGCCGCGATGGTGCTGACATGTTCGGCGAACTGTTCGGCGGTCATGATCCGAGCGCGCGAGCGGTTGACGCCCAGGTACCACTCGGTGGCCGAACCCACCGCCCCGAAGATGGCGTAGGTGGTCAGTTCCAGGCTGCCGGTGTCCACCTGCTGACCCGAGAGCCGTTCCTCCACCAACCGCGCCACCCGCAGGGCCGAGCGCTGCGCCACATCGAGCGCGCGCTCGGGCTGCTCGGCCTGCTGGGCCATGCGCCCGTGCACCAGGAAGCGGAACACCTCCGGGCTCTCCTCGACCACGGCCACGTATTCGGTGATCCCGATCCGCAGCAGGTCGGCGACCGAGTCGGCCATGAGGTTCACCCGCTCCAGGAAGCGGTCCCACAGCATGCTCTGCACCCGGTCCAGGATGGCCAGGTACAGGTCGGTCTTGTCCTCGAAGTGGCGGTACAGCTTGGGTTTCGCGCAGCCCGCGGCGCGCGCGATATCGTCCATGCTCACGTCGGGCCCGTGTTCGGCCAGCGCCCGCAGCGCGGCGTCCACGAAGTCGGCGCGCACCTGTTCGCGATGTTCGCGCCACCGCTCGGTGCGCGCGTCCGGACGGGATCCGGCCGCCGCGGTGCGTTTCGCCCCACGGGTGAGCCTCTTCTCGGCGGCCGACATGACGTCATGATATGCGATACCGCCGGTACGCGAAGGCCGGTGCGGTGGGTGATCGGGTCAGGACGGCGCGGCCGGTCCCGGCCCCTCGGGCACCGGGACGGTATTCGCACGGCAGGGTTGCTGGGCCGTGGTCGCGCAGTCGGGCAACCGCTCGGCGTGCGGATACGGGGTGTGGCCGACGACGATGCTCGACGGTCGTCCCGGCTCGAACCAGACGGTGTTGTCCGCGGGCGTGGGGAGGGTGCCGAAGACCCAGTAGCCGGTGGGCGCGGGGGTGTCGATGGTGACGCGAATGCTGGAACCGGCACGGAAGACATGCGCGAACTTCTGGATCTCGATGCGCAGCGGGGTCGGCTCCCCCGGCACCAGCGGGGCGGCCGCGGCGGCGGTGAAGTCGCCCCAGGGGCGCAACTCGGTGGAACGAGACGGGTCGAGGGCGCGCTGCGAGGCCCGCAGCCAGCCGCGTTGGACGTACATCTCCTGCCCGTCGGGCCGCACCTCGGACACGGTGATCTGCACGTCGGTATCGGGTGCGGACGAACTCAGCCACAGGTCCGCCGATCCGGGGCCGTAGAGGCTCAGGTCCTCGGGCAGCGCTCCGGTGGTGAAGG
>NZ_JASCXP010000235.1:0-11726 GCF_030010695.1 Nocardia sp. CC201C | reverse complement strand
CCGGCGAAGCGGTTAACGAGACCGCTGTCGCGCAGCCGGAGCAGGGTCGCCATGGCCAGGTTCGCGCCTGCCGACGCTCCACCCAGCGTCAGATTGCTTGTTCCGAACACTGTTTCGGCTTGCTCGACGAGCCAGCGGGCGGCGGTTTCGCAGTCGTCGGGAGCTGCCGGCCACGGATGTTCCGGGGCCAGACGGTAATCGACGCTCACCACGACGGCCCCGAGCGCATCGGCCAAACGCTCGTTGCGCATATCGTCCCCGGCCGCCGAACCCATGTAGAACCCGCCGGCGTGGATGTCGAGATGGGCACCACGAAGCGTGGTCGCCCGCGGAGCGATGATCCGTACGGGCACACTGCGCCCGCCCGCCTCGGCGAGTCGCTCGACCGCACGAGCACTCGACGGTGTCTGCGAATCAGCCTGCCGGTCACGCGCTTGCCGCAGCTCGTCGAAATCGGCTGGGCCGGAGGCGGCGGGCCGGGCGGCATTGTGCTGTCGACTCTCCTCCGCATAGGCGGTCAGCTCCGCATCGATCAGCGTCTCGAGCCCGAACCTCATGATCCTCCTCGTGGTTTCGCTTCCCGCCGACCCACGCCAGGGTCGGCGAACCACTCGGATTGTCTCTTGCCGTTGATCTTCCGAAGCAACCGGGCACAGCTATGACCGGAAGGAACCGCGAGCGACCATGCTCTGAATGCGCTAGGTCCGATACCGGCGACGGTCGTCCCTGGCGCGCAGGCGATCGGCATCGGCGGAGTCCGCCCACCAGCGTTCACAGAGCAGGATGTGCGGGTGATCCAGCAAAACAGGTGATAGCAGCGATTCCGCGATGGCTGCGGAAGTTCGTGCGGCGCTTGCCGATGCCACTGCTGCGAATACCACGACACTCCTCCTGTCAGCGTGGACACATCCCCGGCCACGCTTCAGGACTCCAGGGGGAACACCGACAACGATACGTGCTCACGCGCGGACAGTCGAACAGTCCGCAAACTCCGGCACAGCCGACACGACCCGGTTTCCGCCCTGTTTGCCGCTCGAGCCCGCCGAGCGATTCCACGGCGGCACACGTCTCACGATGTCAGTGCGTCAGAGTCCGCGCTGCGCGTATTCGCTCTGGGCGGCGATCGCGGAGCCCATCCACCGGCGCAGGTAAGCGCGCAACTGCCCCTCGGTACGCGGCGGACTCCCCGGGGACACGAAGAACGAGTGCATGGTGCGCAGGACGTACTCGACCAGTTCCAGCAACGCCGCGTCGTCGTAGCCGTACTTCTCCCAGTCCACGTCGAAGCGTCGGATCATCGACATGCCGAAGGCTTTGGCCTGTTCGGAGGTGAGGCTGTCGGGGTCGATGTTGGAGTAGGAGTTGGACAGCAGAATGCCCAGGTGCGGGGTGCGGCGGACCTCGGCGAGGGTGTAGACAACGCCCTCGGTCATGGCTTCGACGGGATCGACGAGCCCGGCGACGTGCGCGGTCAACCGGTCCAGAAAACTGTCGACCGAAGCGATGGCCGCCGCCGTCATCAATGCGTCGGCGCTGGGAAAGTACCGGTACACGGTCTGCCGGATGACGCCGAGCGCCTCCGCGACATCGGCGATGGTGATCGCCGCGCCGGTCTCCCCGATCAATTCGACCGCGGTGGCGACGATACGACTATGCGCCTCTTGGTCATTCGCGGGCGGACTCCCGCCCCATCCGCGTCTACGCGCCACCGGGCGGACAGTATCACAGCGGGCACACCACATCCGCGCAGGTGTAGCGGATTCCGACAAAGTGATCATACAGTTAGACGAGTAATTGTATGTTTGTCGCATCGCGCCACCCGGGCGCGACACCCGATCGACCCATTTCCCGAGGCGAGGTACGCCCTGTGACCCATGTGCAACCCCGAAAAATGGATTTCGGCTTCGAAGACGCCGACGTCCCCTTCCTGTGGAATCCGCAGAACCCGGCCTGGTCGAGCATGTCCAACGCGGTCTCGTTCCTGGCCGTCGGCTTCGAGAAGATGATCGTGAAGCTGATCATGCAGCTCAAGCCGGTACTCACCGATCCGGAAGTGGCCGCCGAGGCCAACGCGTTCATGCGACAGGAAGGCCACCACTCGACCGCGCACCGGCAGCACGTCAAGGCGCTCATCAAGCGGTATCCCGGGCTGCAGAACACCCTCGACGCGGTGATCGGCGAATTCGATCTGCTCACCGAGGCCACCTCGCACAACTACCGACTGGCCTACACCGCCGACCTGGAGGCGACCTTCACGCCGGTGTTCAAGCTCATGCTCGACAACGAGGACACACTGTTCCGGCCGGGTGACGACCGGGTCGCCTCGCTGTTCATCTGGCATTTCGTGGAGGAGGTCGAACATCGCAGCTCCGCGCTGATCCTGTTCAACGCCCTCGTCGGCGACGAGCTCTATCGGATGCGGATGGCGCCGTCGATCTTCGCGCATGTGATGAAGGTGATCCGGATCGCGTGCGCCGGATTCAACCAGCACGTCCCGCTGGCCGACCGGCAGGTCGACTCGCTGTCCATGTTCGCCCGGCACCGCGCCAAGCAGCGGGTGCTGGAGTACTTCGCGCCGTACCTGACCAAGGGTCCGATGCCGCGCGCCTTCGACGGGCTGTCGCGGCGGGAGCAGCTCACCGCCCTCGCCGGTGTGGTCCGCAGCCAGCTGCCCAAACATGATCCGGCACACGAGAAGCTGCCCGAGCTGGCCGACCGCTGGTTCGAGCGCTACGACGCCGGGTACGACTGCACCCGCTGGTACACCGCCGACGCGCTGACCGCTTCGGAGGCGAACTGATGGCAGACCTGTGCACGCCCACCTTCGCCGATCTCGCCGCGCGCATGGGCTTCTCCTGCGACGAGACCGGCGGGCTGGTCGAATTCCGCAATCCCGCCGCACTGGAGAACTGGACGCTGCCGGTGCTCGAGCTGACCGTCGTGCTCGGCTCGGTACTCGCGCTCGTGTACGCGATCGTCCGGCTACGCAGGCACGGTGACCCCACCAACCTGGCGCTCTGGTTCGGTGCGACCGCCTACCTGTTCATCATCGAACCGCCGCTGTACTTCCCGTCGGCCTTCGGCATCGCCGAACACGTCGATACCATGTTCGCGCACAACCTGTTCACGGTGGAATTCCTGTGGGGGCGGCTGCCGCTCTACATCATCGCGATCTATCCGCTGATGGCCACGCTCGCCTACGAAACCGTCAGAATGCTGGGCGTTTTCCGGCGCTACGGGGTTTTCCTCGGCGCGGCCTGCGTGGGATTCGTCCACCATGCCTACTACGAGATCTTCGATCAGATCGGCCCGCAGCTGCGCTGGTGGGAGTGGGCGGTCGACAATCCGATCAACCAGCCGATGTTCGATTCGGTGCCGCTGCCCAGTGTGGTCGTCTTCGCGGCGCTGTGGCCGATGTCGCTGGCACTGTGCGTGCACTACTTCGTCGGCCGCCACGTCGACTCCGGGAAGCACTTCAGCGGCCCGCAATTGGTCTGGCGCACAGTGGTTATCGGCCTGCTGGCGTCGGTCGGCACCTTCGTCCTGCCGCTGCCCGCGACGATCTTCGGCATGGGCAGCGACACTGTGCGCGGATTCCTCTACGCCGCAGAGCTTTTCGTGCTGTCGGTGGTGGCGGTGGCACTACTGGCCCGACAGTGGTTCGCGCTGCGCAACGGCACCGCCACCCCACCCGGCTACCGAAACCGCTTCGTGCAGTGGTATGCCGTGATCTATCTGGCCGTCATGGCGCTGCTCTGGATCACCGCCCTCCCCGACTTCCTCGCCGCGGAGGACGGTCTCACCGCCAACGGCGACCCCATCGGCAACCTCTGGTACACGATCGCCTGCTTCGTGATCGCCATCGCGGCCGCCGTCGCCATTTTCACCGTGCCGCAAGTTGACTCACGCGACGATCGACCGGAAGAGGCCGAACCCATCGCCACCGAGGCGAGTTAGCGCGGCCGCGACCGGGACACCGGACACCGGTCACCGATCCTTCCGTGTCGCCGGCGATAAGGGCTGCCGGTAGCTCGGCAGCCCATTCCAGGAACACAGGCTTTGACGTTGACGCTGTGTGAACGTTTAGCGTCCGAGTACCGGAGATACCGGTGGAGTTCTCTGGAGGTGCGAGGCGTGGCCTGGTCGATCGCGGAGGTAGCGCGCATGTCGGGAGTAACGACGCGAATGCTGCGCCATTACGACGATATCGGGCTGCTCGCGCCCGCGGGCATTCGCGGCAACGGCTACCGCTACTACGAGCAGCCGCAACTGCTGCGACTCCAGCAGATCCTCATCCTGCGGGAGCTGGATCTCGGGCTGAGCGATATCGCCGCGATTCTCGACGGGCAGACCGACCGGGTACGGACACTGCGAGACCACCATGCGCGACTGCTACGCGAACGCGATCGGCTGGCGCGGGTGGCGCATACGGTCGCTCGCACCATCGCCGAACTCGAAGCGCAGGAAGGATCATCCGACATGGTCGAAATCAACAGGCCGGAGAACCTTTTCGAAGGTCTGGACCCGAGCCGCTACGACGCCGAGGTTCTGGAACGCTGGCCCGACCAGGAAACCGCGTGGGAGCGGTCGAAGCAGTGGGCCGATTCGTTGTCCGCCGAGGAAACCGAGCGGATGCAGCGGGAAACCACTGCCGCGATGGTACGCATGGCTGAGTTCATGGCATCCGGCACGCCGGTCGACGCACCTGCGGTACAGGCCGAGATCGACGCCGCCTATCGGCTCGTCGAAACAAACTGGAGCCCGAACGCCGACACCCTCCGGACACTGGCCCGGTCCTATCTCGACCCGGCCTACAGTGCGCACTTCGACCGGATCGCGGCGGGGCTCGCCCGGTACTACCACGACGCGATGCTCGCTTTCGCCGAGACGCGGCTCGGCTAGGTTCGCGTCGGCCGGCCTCGCCGACCCCCTGTTACCTCGCCGGGAGGTAGCTGTCGAGCAGGTCGGCCAGTTCGGTGGGGCGGGCCAGGGCGGCGTAGTGGCCTGCCGTGAGTTCGTCCGGGGTGATGGCCAGTCTGTCGGCTACCACGCGGCGCTGGAAATCGGCTGGGAACAAACGGTCTTCGGTGCACAGGACGAACTTCGTGGGGATATCCGGCCAGTTCGGCAGGGGCCAGGGTGTCGCACCGGCCGCGGTGGAGGGGTGGTTGCGTTCGCGGCGGCGCGCCTCGGCGGCTAGTTCGTGGGGTACGTCGTGGTAGTAGATCGCGTCGTCGTCGACGTACTCCGTGCTGGATCGGTAACCGGTGGCATCCCACCATTCGTCCGGCCGCTCCCCCGGCTTCGGGACCATCCCCGCGACCAGGATCAGCAGATCTGCCGAGAGTCGGGCGGCCGCGAGGGGCGCGGTGAACGCCCCGAAGGAATGACCGACCACCACCAGGTCCGTGCGATCGCCGACCGCCTCCACCACGACCTCGGTGTACCGATCCAACCCCACCGCATCGTCGTCGGCCGGGAGATCGGGAGCGACGACATCATGCCCGCGGCGTCGCAATTCCGCCGCCACCAGATGCCAACTCCAACCGCCGTCCCCGGCCCCGTGCACCAGAACGAATGTGCTCACAGGTCCATCCTCTTCCGCCGCCTCGCCATCGCAGACTACCGGGAGAGCGGCATCATCGCCGCTCTCCACCCGGCCCGGGCCGCTCCCTCCTGCGCCCCCGGCGAAGCCACCGACCGGCCCGCACGGCCAGCCAGCCCAGACCGATCAGCAGCACCACCGCGATGAACGCCACGACCGGGACGGCCAACGCCAGAATGGTGAGCGCCAGCGAAGTGCCGTCCTCGGCGGTGGAGACGACCGGATTGCCCACACCCGCGGTCGTCCCCGTGACGAACGGTCGCGCCGCCGTACGACCGGCGTGCACACTGCCCGCGGTGATCGCGCCGAGCACGGCGGCGACCGCGGGCGGCAGGTTCGAGGACAGGCTGGTCTCGGCGGCGAAGAGGATCGCCCCGGACGCCGGAGCCACGAGCACCCCGATACCGTGCACCACCGAATCGATCGCCGGAATCTTGTCGCCGACGAGATCGAGAACGAACACCACCGCGATCCCGATCAGCACGGGCGTCGAGGACAACCACCCGTACGAGCTGCCCAGATCGATCCACCCCATCCGATCGGCGACACCCACGGCCAACAGGGGCAACCACGCGTTCAGCCCCGCCGCCCCCGACAGCCCGAACGCACCGAGCACCGCCGCGACGGCCGCTGTGATCTCCATGCCACAAGTCTGCCGCCACCGACCGACAGGGGCCGATATTTGCCCGGCGAGACACTGCGGGTGTCCCGCCGGTTCCGGCCATGCCCCGCTCACGGAGAGCATGAACCGGCTCGACAGCTCGGACATCGGATCCCCATCGGGTCGGCAGAGCGCACATGTCGACGCCGTGAATTACTGTGGCTCCGTGGGATTCAGCGAATACGCACCGGGTGATGTCGTGTGGTTTCCGGAAGGTCCGTTCAGTGGGATCTGCACGGTGGTGCGGGAGGTGGACGCACGGAATGCCAAGCTGCATATCGACTTCGGTGAGGGGATGGCGCGGCGTGCGGGCAATGTGTTGCGTGAACGGCGGCATGGGCTGACCGTGAGCTTCGAGGAAGTCGAATTGGCTTAGCGGTTCATCTGCTGTTCGACCCTGCGCGCCAGGGTGCGCATGACGACCTCCCCCAAAGGGGCGTCCCGATGCTTGCGCCATCGCATGTTCAACCACTTCGACCGCTTACCGCGAAGTTCGACTTCGGCCCGCTCAGCGGCGTCCACCGAGACCGGGCCGAGCGCCGAAGCCATCACCTGCCGCTCGCGATGTCGGTCCGCGCGGTTGGGGACTCGCTTATTGCGCGGAATGTTCTTCCGGGAGCTTTTGTCGTTCTCTCCGTAGTCGTTTCGCCGGTCCTTGGCGTAGCTGAGGGCCTTCTTCTCCTGGGGGCTGCGCCGCATCACGAACTGCTACACCCGCACATCGAGCCGCGATCCCGCGATGACTGTCGGATCGGCCGTGGCCAGGGCCTCAGCGAGCGGCATGCCCGTGCGTTCGGCGAGGAGTATCCGTTCGCGTACCTCGCGGGGTGTGCGTGGGCGGTAGCCGGGGCCGGTGCCGCAGCAGCCGCCGTGGAAGGTGAGGCCGGAGTCGAGAACTGCTGTCAGGGTGCGCCAACCGGCCTTGTCCAGCTTTCTGGGTACCGCGAGGTGCGGGCCCGCGTCGATGAGATCCGCCCGGCAGTGCGGGCACGGGACGGGGCCGTGCTTGGTCGGGTATTTGAAGGACACCCGGCAGCGCAGGCACACCAGATGTGTCCGGTTCGGGTAGATGCACATGAGAGCAGCGTAGATTCGCGATCGCATCGGAGCGAGTGAATTCCGTTGCCGCCGCTGAGGAGTCAGCTGGGCGGGGCCGTGGTTCGGAGACCGGCGAGCACGACGCCGACGATGCGTTCGGCGTCCGTGCGGGTGAACGGGCGTATGCCACGGTCGACGATGAGATGGACGGGGCCCGAGATCATCTCGCCGAGGAAGGCGCTGTCGATCGGGGGGAGTTCACCGCGGGCGACGGCGGTGTCGACCCGTCGCCGCAGGGCGGCGACGCGCTGGTCGAGCACCTTGGTCAGCATCTGGACGGTGTGGTGGTGACGGGCGGGCTGAATGGTGTGGGCGAGAGTGCGACCGAACGGCGTGTCCAGGGCAGCGGCGAGTGCCAGCAGATAGTCCACCAGGTCTCGGTGGATGTCGCCGGTGTCGGCGACCGACGCGAGATCCTCGGCGTAGCGGAGCACCGCTTCGACCACCAGTTCTTCGCGGTCGGGCCAGTTGCGGTAGACGCTGGTCTTGTTCACGCCGGCGAGTTCGGCGACCTCCTCGTAGCGGAAGCCCGCGATGCCGTCCCGTGCGACGAGTTCGGCGGTCGCGGCAAGGATCTGGGCGCGCACCCGTGCGTTGCGGCCGCCGGGTCGCCGTGCGGGCGGCCGATCCGCGGTCCCGTCGGTCATTGCGTGCTCACCTCCTGCTCCGGGTGCCGATTCTCGTCAGCCGCGACGTTGCGGCGCAAACCAGCCACCAGTATGCTCCACAAAAGCAACAGATAGTTGCTTTTATTCGCTAGCTGGGAGCACACGCGTGCAGGTCCTCATCTCCGGAGCCGGTATCGCCGGACTCGCCTCCGCCCTCGAACTCGGCCGCCGTGGCCACGCGGTGACCGTTGTCGAATACGCCCGCCAGCTGCGGCTCGCCGGCACCCCCATCGATATCCGGGGTGACGCGATCGCGGCCGTGGACGGGATGGGACTGCTCCCGCGGATCCGTCGGCACCGCGTCCGGATGTCCGAACTCACCCAGTTCGTCGACAGTGCGGGCGAGCCGGTGGCCCGAATCCCATTGGCGGAGGTCGGCGATTCCGACGACGACATCGAACTCCTCCGCGCGGACCTCGTGCGCATCCTCGCCGAGGCGCTTCCGGATTCCACGGTGGTCCGCTTCGCCGACTCGATCGCGGCTCTGACCGGCGACGACACCGGCGTCGACGTGCGATTCAGCTCGGGCCGCGCCGATCGGTACGACCTGGTGATCGGGGCCGACGGAGAACATTCCGCGGTACGCGGACTGTTGTTCGGTCCCGAGGAGCGTTACGCACGACACCTAGGGGTCTATTTCGCCCTGGCCGAACTCCCCGACACGGTTGTGCCGGACATCAACTCGATCTACAACCTCCCCGATCGGATGGCGGGCATCTTTCGGTTCGGCGGCAAAACCGTCGCCAACTTCCAGTTCCGTTCGGCGGCCATCGATTACGACCACCGGAACCTGGACGCGCAGAAGCGGATACTCGTCGACGCGTTCGCGGGCTACCGATCGTGGCGTATTCCGGAACTCCTCGACGCGGCCCGCGCCGATCCCGACTTCTACTTCACCGCGGCGCGCCAGATTCGGCTTCCCTCCTGGCACCGCGGTCGAGTCGTCCTGGTCGGCGACGCGGGCTACTGCCCCGCCTACCTGTCCGGGCGGGGCACCTCGCTCGCACTCACCGGCGCCCGTTTCCTCGCCGAGGCACTCGAGCGGCACGGTGCCCGAGCCGAGACGTTCGCGGAATACGAGGCCCGGCAACGCCCCTACGTGACTTTCGCACAGGGCCGTGCCATCGGCGGTCTCGACCGCATCGTGCCGCGCACCTGGGCCGACATCGCCACCCGCAACGCCGCACTGCGATCGCCTGACACCGTGCGCTGAAGCCGTGCGCCACCATCATCCGCCACACCGGCGCGGCCGGACCTTCGCACCTCGCGCCGAAATCCCTACGCGCTGAAGAGAATGCACAGTGACACACAGGCTGGAAGAACACTCCCCCATCGTCCGGGAGTACCGCTGGAGCAGTCGGCTCGTCCTCTGGGCGGCCGTCCTCACCCTCGCCAATGTCCTGGCCGATGTCGTCATCGGCTCGCCCATGATGGTCCTGCCCCAACTGCTGGACCATTTCGACACCGACCAGGCAGCCTGGCTCAATGCGAGCGCGATGCTGGCCGGAGCCATCTGGTCACCATTGCTCGCGAAGAGCTCCGATATCTTCGGCAAGCGCCGGATCCTCATCGGCACCCTGCTGCTCGCCTGCGCCGGGGCGCTGGTCTGCCTGCTCGCCCCGAGCCTCTGGATCTTCCTGGTGGGCCGCTTCTTTCAGGGCGCCGCCTTCGCCGCGGTCTTCCTCACGGTCGCGCTCACTCGCCAGATCGCCACGCCCACAGTGGCGATGGCGGTGGTCGGGCTGGTCACGTCCGGGTCGTCGGTGGTCGGCATCGTCGAACCGTTCCTGATGAAACCGATCATCGATCTGTTCGGCTATCGCAGCGTGTTCGTGGCGGCGGCGCTGCTCGCGGCGGCGGCCGCGCTCTGCGTACGGGCATTCATTCCGGAGTCGCCTGTTCTCGGCCACGGTCGTATCGACGTCGGCGGTGCACTCCTGCTCGGCGGCGGCCTGGGTGCGGTGCTCGCCTACATCAGTCTCGGCAGGAATCTCGGGTGGGGATCCGGGGAGATGCTCGTGCTGGTGACGGCCGGTGTCACCGCGCTTGCCGGTTGGGCACTCGGCGCGCTGCGGATGGACGAACCCGTCATCGATATCCGGGCGCTGCGTCGCCCGATCCTGTTGACGCTGCTGGCGCTGGTGCTGGCGGCGGGCTCCTTCCGGAGCATGCTGCAACTGACGAGCATCGTCGCCCAGGTGCCGCCCGAACTGGGGCTCGGGTACGGGCTGGGTGACGGCGAGGCGATCGCGGTGCTGCTCGCGGCGCCCAATCTCGGGATTGTGGTCGGCGGCGTGTGCGCCGGATGGATCGCGGGACGGTTCGGTCCCGCGGTACCCCTGCTCGGCGGCATCGCGGTCGGCGTCGTGGCGAGCTTCGCGATGCTGGCGGGGGTATCGACACTGCCGCTGGCCATCGCCTGCGGCGCCCTGGTCGGAATGGCGGCCGGTGCGATCGGGGCGTCCGGATACAACCTCGCGACCGGTCTCGAAGCTCCCGAACGGCAGGGCACCATCGCCGGTCTGGTCTCGGTCGTGCTCGCCCTCGGCTCGGTCATCGTCAACGTCGCCGGGGGCGAAATACTCAAAGCGACGCGGATACCCGGAACCTTCGCCGACGGCGCACCGGTGA
This sequence comes from Nocardia sp. CC201C, assembly GCF_030010695.1. Lineage (NCBI taxonomy): Bacteria > Bacillati > Actinomycetota > Actinomycetes > Mycobacteriales > Nocardiaceae > Nocardia > Nocardia sp. CC201C. The sequence continues at coordinate 1,063 of NZ_JASCXP010000235.1, read as the reverse complement.
GCACGTCGACCGGCGTGTACCTCTACATCGCGATGGCGGGAGCGCTCTTCCTCCTCGCCGCCGTGCCCGCGATCATATTGGTACGCAACCGGACAGCCGCCGCATCCGGTGCGACGATGCGTCCGGTCGTTCGCCGACGTCGATGAGTCCTCCACGCCACGCCTCCTGGGCATGTAGACCGGCGCCCACGAGTGTCGCGACTCGCTCGAACTCCTGGTCGCGGGGACGAGCCCCCTATCCGCCCTGCTGTCGACGGACCATTTCGGTGATCCAGGTGGGTGCGTAGGGCGAGGTGCAGCCGGGTGGGGTCGGGTAGTCCTCGAGGACCCCGAGGCGTTCGCCGATGTCGAGGGCGCGGGCGCGGTGGGTGACGTGTTCGATGCCGATCTGCGCCAAGCAGTGGTTCATCGCCCATTGCAGACGGTCCGGGGCGGCCTTCATCTCCGACTCGATGGCGTCGAGCAGGCCGGGGAGGTCGAGGCCGTCGGGTCGCTTCGCTACGCGCTCGGTGGTCAGCGCCCAGCCGGCGCTCGCCACCACCGGATCGGGGTCTGCCATCCAGGCGGTGCGGAGATCCTCGGCGTGGGATCCCTTCCGCACCACGTAGTTCACCAGCCAGTCGTGTGCCTTGGGAATGCGTGCCGTACGCAGGATGCGGTCGAGCTCGCCACGATCGAACGCCTTGGGCCCACAGATCAGCGTTGCCAGCAGCTTCGCCGCCGTGTCGTCGGTCTCCCAGAGCTGTCGTGCCAGAGCTCAGCCTGCCATGAATGTGACTCTCGTCATGACAGCGACCTGGCCGGATTCAGTCGGACGGTGCCGGGTATGTCGGCAGCAGTGAGCCCAAACGACTACGGGAGGTACTCATGTCCGACAAGGAAGAAAGCGCGCGCCAGGGTATCGAGGGCGTCATCGAGGACGCCAAGGGTAAGGCCAAGGAGGTCGCGGGTGTGATCACCGGGGATGAGGACCTCAAGGGTGAAGGCCGTGCCCAGCAGGACAAGGCCGAGGCGCAGCGGGAGGTGGCCACCAAGGAGGCGGCCGCGGAGAAGGCTCGTGCCGA
>NZ_JASCXP010000234.1:0-11827 GCF_030010695.1 Nocardia sp. CC201C | reverse complement strand
CTGCAGATAGCCACCCACTTCTTCCTGCAGGTGGCCGTGATCCTGGTGACCTATCGCCTGCTCTGGCACGTGTTCCGGCGGCTCGGACAGGTGCAGGTGGTCGCGATCATGGTCGCCGGATTCGTGCTCGGGCCGTCCGTGCTGGGCTGGCTCTGGCCGTCGGCGCAGCACTGGCTGTTTCCGGCCACCCTGGACGGTAGTTCGATCACCCACCCGAACCTGGTCGCCATCTACGTGGTCGGCCAGCTCGGGCTGGTGCTCTACATGTTCCTGGTGGGAGCGTCCTTCAAACTGGACATCCTCGGCGCACATCTGCGTCAGGCCGGGGCGACGTCGGCCGCGGGCGTGGCGGTACCGCTGCTGCTGGGCGGGCTGGTCGGCTGGTGGCTGGTCGGGCAGGGCGGCTACTTCACCGAGCGGGCCGCCGGGTGGCAGGGTGCGCTGTTCGTGGCCTCCGCCGTCGCGATCACGGCGTTTCCCATGCTGGCGTGGATCGTGCACGATTCCGGACTGCTGCACACCCGGCTCGGCACCATGTCGCTGTCGTGCGCTGCCGTGGACGACGCGTGCGCGTGGGTGCTGCTCGCCACCGTGGTCGCCACCACCAAGGACGAGATGAGCGGCGCGCTGATCACCGCGATCGGGGCGCTGGGCTATCTGCTGTTCATGGTGTACGTGGCACGGCGCTGGCTGGCGAGACTGAACGCCTGGACCCCACGTGACAGCGCTCCACAGGTGGGCGGACTGCCGATCGCGCAGCTGTCGGTCATCCTGATCGTGGTGCTGCTGGCGGCCTGGTTCACCGACTGGGTCGGCATCTACTCGGTGTTCGGCGCGTTCGTCGCCGGGGCGGTGATGCCGCGCGGCGAACTGCTGGACCGCGTGCGTGAACGGCTGGAACCGCTGGTGTCCTACCTGCTGCTGCCCGGCTTCTTCATCTACTCCGGGCTGAACACCGAACTCGGCCTGATCTTCGCCCCCGAGGTGCTGCTGATGGCCGCCCTGGTCCTGGTGGTGTCGTTCGCCGGGAAGTTCGGGGCCGTCGGGCTGGCCGCGCGGTGGCAGGGCATGGGGTGGCGGGAAGCGGCGGCCATGGGCGCGCTGGCCAACGCGCGCGGGCTGATGGAACTGATCCTGCTCAATATCGGCCTGAGCGCGGGCCTCATCACCGGCGAGCTGTACACGATCCTCGCCCTGATGGCGATCGTCACCACCTTCCTGTCCACCCCGGTCCTGCGCCTGATCGAACGCAATATCCGAAGGGATGGAAGAACTTTCGGCCCGTACGGCGAGGAACCGTTGCCGCCGGCGCTACCAGACGGGCGCGCCGCGGTCGCTCCCACCTGATCCGCCGGTCAGGAACAGCCGTGCCGCGACCGCATAGGTCAGCGCATACCGCTTCAGGTCGCGGACGGCCACCCACTCGTCGGCCATATGCGCGATCCACTTGCCCCCCGGCCCGTACACCACACTCGGAATCCCGCCGTGTGCGGTGAGAATGGTGCCGTCGGTGGTGCCGGGCACGCCACCGAGGCGGGGCCGGACGCCGTTGACGATCTCGTGTCCGGCGATCAGGGCGGTGACCAGCGGGCCGTCCGGATCGGTTGCGACCCAGGGGCGATCGTCGATCACGGTGACGGCCGATCCGATCCCACACCCCCGCGCCGCCGTGTCGACGCATCGGTCGACGCGTTTCAACAGCACCTCGTGATCGACGCCGGGCACCGTGCGGATATCGAGGAACAGCGAACTGGCGCCGGGAATCGTGTTGATCTGGTCGGCGGTCCCCGCCCGCGCCACCGTGGGCGTGATGGACGGAGCGCCCAGCGGCGGTCGGCTGCCCACCTCCCGCACCAGGCGGCATTCGAGATCCTGTAGCCCGAGCACCGCGCGGGCCAGCGCGGGCAGGGTATTCCGTCCCTGCCACGGCATCGCCCCGTGGCTCATCACCCCGGTGAAATCCACCCTGAGCCGCATCGCGCCCTTCGACACCGGACACACCTCGTCCCCCTCGGGCTCACCGCAGATCACTCCGTCGACGTCGCGAACGAAACCCTGCGCCACAGCGGCTTTCGCGCCCGTCATCATCCCCTCCTCGTCGGCGAGCAGCAGCAGGCGCACCCGGCCGGGAAAGGGCCCGGACAGTTGCAGCGCCCGCACCGCGTACAGCATCGCCGCGACACCGGATTTCATATCCGCGGCACCCCGCCCGTACAGCCTCCCGTCCCGGATCTCGCCGCCGAAGGGATCGACGCTCCACTGCCCGACATCCCCCTCCGCCACCACATCCATATGTCCTTCGAAGGCCAGCATCGGCCCCGCCCCACCGCCCCCGTCCACCGTCGCCACGATATTCGGACGCCCCTCCGCTTCGAAAAGCGCGGCACTCCAGTCCCATTCCCGCATCCTGGCGAGCAGCAGATCAGCCACCGCCCGTTCCCCCCGGCCTTCCTCGAACGGTGTGTGCGTCCGTACCAGCTGTCGTGTGAACTCGATGAGTTCCCGCTCGTCGATGGCGGCTGCCAGCGCGTCGATCTCCATGAACATCCCCTCGCGGGTTCGGCGTCCGTTCGCGCCGGACGGTCCGGGCTGATCCTTGCTGCGGCCGTACGAAACTGTGGCGCAGGGTTTCTAGGCATCCTCGCGGACGCCCCGGGGTATCCGGCATCCCCCGATCGGGTGGCGCATGCCGGTGGCCGACAGCGCGTGGGGCCGGGCGCGATGTCGACCACCAGGGCGGCCGCTCGCCACGGGAACTGTGACGTGGCCGCCTCCGGTGAGCGGGAGTCGGAACGAGTCGGGCCGCCTCGGATGACTGTCACGGTAGAAGCCCCAGTACGACCAGACGATGACGCCGCCGCACAGCGCCAGGATCGCCAGCAGAGCCCACGCGTCCCAGGACATTTCGGCCTCATTTCGGAAGTTGGCTGTCGGTGTGTGGGACCTCAGGGTCATCTCGGATGCCGACGGGCGGAGTCGAAGTCGTGGGCGTCGACAATGTGGGGCGAAACTGCTCCGCCCGGCCTGGGACGGTCTTACGCTATTTCCCAGAATGGGAACGGAGCTGGGCCGGAATGGACCGAGGGGGCCGGACGTGTCTGAAGACCATGGCGCTGGATCGACCCTCCCGCGCCGTCAGCTCGGGCGGGCATTGCGTGAGGCTCGCGAGGGCATGGGTCTGACTCTCGAGCAGGCCGCGAAGCTCATGGAATGGGGCAAATCCACACTGGGGCGGCTGGAGAAGGGGCAGGCCGAACGTGTGCGGGTCCGAGAGATCGAGGGTCTCTGCCAGATCTATGGGCTGCCGGACGAGCAGACCGGCGTGCTGAAGACTCTTGCCACCCAGGCCAGTACACGATCATGGTGGTATTCGTTCACCGATCTGATCGCGGCAGGATTCAACACCTACCTCGGTTTGGAGGCGGGGGCCGCGCGATTGTCCTTCTATCAGCCGCTGGTAGTGCCCGGGCTGTTGCAGACAGCGGAATACGCTCGCGCCATGGACCGGGTGTATTTCCCCGACGACAACGACGCCGAGAGCGACCGTCGCATCGAACTGCGCACCCGCCGCCAGGCCATTCTCGGGCGTAAGCGAAGTCCCGCCCTCGCCGACGTTATCCTGCACGAGAATGTACTTCGCACCGTCGTCGGTTCGCCGAAGATCATGGCCGCCCAACTGCGTCGGCTGGCGGATATCGGAACGGCAGACAATGTCAGCGTGCGTGTGTTGCCGTTCCACGCCGGGCTCCCACTGGGCGTCGGAATGTCACCATTCGTGATTCTCGACTTCACGCCCACCACCCGGGGAGATACCGAACCCACTGTGGTTTTCGCTGAAAACTACACGGGTGGAATGTACTTCGAAGAGGTTGCCGATATAGACCGGTATCGCAAGGCTCATCGGACCCTCGGCGCGGCCGCACTGCCGGTCCAGCCTAGCCGTTCCTTATTGCGCGAGACCGCAAGGAGATTCGACAGTGAATACTGACCTATCCGTCGCGAGCTGGTTCAAGTCGACCTACTCCGGAGGCGGCCAAGAGTGCGTGGAGGTCGCATTCATCGGTCCGGCTGCCGAGCGTGTCGGGGTACGAGACTCGAAGGACCCGACCGGCCCGGCGCTGCTCTTCGATTCCTTCGGCTGGGATGCCTTCGTCGGCGCACTCAGATCCGGGCGGCTCGATCACGCCTGAACCCGAACCTCGCGGTTCGCGCGCACCGCCGGGGACCGGTTGGTGACCTGCGGTGTCATCTGCAATCCCTGATGTGGCCCGCCTCTCTCGAACTCAGTCTTGCATGGTTAATATTAACCATGCAAGACTCGGGTTATGAGCACACCGTCCTACCTCGCACAGTCCGCCTTCCCGCTCATCTGGCCGCTGACGGCGGTCGCCGGAGCATTCATCCGAACCCGCCGCAGTCTCTCCCGTCGCGCCGCGCTGGACACCTGGCAGCGCTGGTGGGCGGTCGCCGCCCTCGGCTTCGGCAGCTTGTGGATGACGTTCATGTTCCTCGCCGCCCCCGACGCGATGTCCACCGCGATCGGCTTCGCCCGCACGCCTTTCGAGTTCGAAATCGCTTGCGCCAACCTCGGACTCGCGATCATGGCGTTCCGCGCCGCGTCCCCCTCGGCCACCGACCGCGAACGCATCACCATCGGTCTCGGTGCGGGCATGTTCCTATGGGGCGCACTGATCGGCCACGTCTACCAATGGTTCGCCCACGGCGACCACGCCCCCGGCAACACCGGCGGAGTCCTGGTCTGCGACCTGCTCTTCCCCGCGGTCATGATCGCCCTCGCCGGCTACTCGCAACGGCTGTCCGCCCGGGAGCGCACCGTCGCCAGCGTGGGATGATGCCAAGTCTTAACCGGACAAGACTCGGCTATGCTCGACACGTGGACGATGGACTCGCGGACCTACTGCATCGAGTGGTGTTCCTGCTCGGCGAAGCGACCCGGCGACGCGCCGACAACTCCGACGGCCTGACCTACAGCCAAATGCGCCTCCTGGGCACCTTGGAAGAGATCCAGCCCGCCACCCAACACCAACTCGCACAAGCACTCTCGGTCTCCGACCCCGCGATCAGCCGAGCCCTGCGCCCCCTCGAAGACGCCGGCCTGGTCGAAATCACCCCCGACCCCGACCACGCCCGCCGTCGCCTGGTCACCCTCACCGAAGCCGGCCGCACCGCCTTCCATACCACCGGCAAACCCCTCTACGACGAACTACGCAAGGCACTCCTCGCCGCCGGCTTCCCCTACGACCGCTACCTCCGCGACACCGCCCGCCTGGCCGAACTCCTCGACTCGCCCCGATAGTCCGTACTCGCCCCCAGTTGAGTGCGCCTCGACACGGAGTCGCTCTGTTGGTTGACCGGTGACCGTCGAAATCCGAATCAGACCTGCCACTCGCGGGCATCGGGGGACTGGCCGAGCGGCACCAGAGCGGACTTCTCGATCCGCCGGGGGGCAGCGGTCCCGACCATGCGCGGCCCATCACCTCACAATTCTTCAGATCCTGCGCAAGTTCGCCGAAGCGGTCGAAGTCGTCGGTCGTGAGAGAAAGCCCGACGAATCCCCTGCTGAGCCACCGCCGGAGCAACTCGCTCCTGGCGATGCCCATCTCCCGTGCACGCCAATCGATCTCCTCGATCGCAGGCTGGGCACATCCCGAATCACGAGTTCCGCCATACGTCCACTTCCTGATTTCCACGGTTGCCACCACGATGCGATCGTGTCGATCCGGTCTTGCGAACGATGGTCACGTCAGAGACCTCGGCTATGCTGACGGTCGGCTGAAAGCGAATGAACCCGTCGATCGGACCCAGCCGGTGACCCGCTGTTGAACGACGTGACCGTTCTCGTGAACCTGTTGCGCCGCCTGGCCGGACGCCTCCCGGACGACGGCCTGACCACCCTGCGTTCTCTGCTGGCCGCCCGCGAACTGGATGACCTGGAGCGCTCGCTGGAAACGCAGGTCCACTACTACGGCATCGATCTGAACACCGAGCCGCACTGCGGCGAACTGCGGTTCGTCCCGACCGATCCAGACGGCTCGCACGGCGAGCGCGACCTGCTTACGCGCGCGACGCGCCACCCCGCCCTGCGCCGGATCGTGAAGGCGCGCAGGCTCCAGTCGCCCGAAGCGGTGGTTTACGTCGTCGAATACGCCGCGGGAGCGGATGTGTCCCGCCTTCAGGACGCCTTGGAGCTGGACACGGCGTTGGTCGAGGTGGTCGCCGAGGACGAGGCGCTACCCCCGTACCAGGCCGCCGCCCTCGCCGCCGGCCGCCGGATCTGGCCGACTGGGAGACCGGATAAATAGCACACCAATTCAGCCTCGAACGCTGACCGACCACGAGTCCGGCGCCGTCGCCAAACTGCTGGCCATACGTAGATCTGGTGCGGACGAGTATCGTGGGCAAGCCTGGACAACGACGTATGCTCCGCGGACACTGCGACTGCGAAACCCGCTAGGCGGTGTCCTCACAGGTGATCGAGCAGATCGTCGGAGTTGTTGTTGTGGTCTGGTTTGACTGCTGGTTGTGGTTCGTAGGAGCGAGTCCACCGAGTAGCAGTGGAGAGCGATCGAGCCGTTGTTGCCGGTGTCGGGCGAAGGGACTTCCTCGCCGACGGACTGACCTACAGCCAACTGCGCCTCCTGGGCACCGGTTCAGTGCGCCTCGAAACGGAGTCGTTCCGTCCGTTGGCCGGTGACCTCTGCGATGAGATCGAAGTCCTTGTCCACGTGAAGGACGACGAGTCGTGCTTGCTCCGCGATCGCTGCTACCAGTAGGTCGGGAATCGATGGTGCGCGGTGTTGCCCCTGGTCCGCGAGCATTCGAAGCACCTCTACGGCCCGGTCTTCCGCTGTTGGGGTCAGGTACTCAATCGGCATCCGTGCCAGCGGCGGGCGATCGAGAAGTGCTGCGAGATCGGGCGCGGACCGCGCGGAGTAGCCGGTCTCCAGCAAGGTGACCGTTGAAATCCGAATCAGACCTCGCTCGATTCGCCTTGCCCACTCGCGGGCATCCTGGGACTCGCCGAGCCGGACCAGGGCGGACTTGTCGATCAGCCAGGGGCGGCCGGTCACGACCATGCGCGGCCCATGACCTCAGGGTTGTTCAGATCCTGTGCAAGTTCCCCGAAGCGGTTGAGGTCGTCGGTCGTGACCGGGACGGCTGGTCGAAAGTCTCTGCTGAGCCATCGTCGGAGCAGTTCGCTTCTGGAGACGCCCATCTCCCGCGCACGCCGATCGATCTCCTCGATAGCGGGCTCGGGGACATCCCGAATCAAGATATCCGTCATGTCGCCTACCTCCTGATATCAACGATATCAGCTAGGATTCGATCGTGGGGCCCCGCGATGCGGTAGCAGGCCGCCGCCCCCGCCATCGACCGCCGCGATCTGGCCGATCGGGTGCCTGACGCGGGGTGCGACCCCGGAGTCAAAGACCGAGTGGTCCCGACATCGGGGTTCGGTCGGTCGGCGCGTGCTCGTGGGCGATGACGGTGCGGTCGGGGAAGTGGCGGTAGACGGTGCCGATGCTTATTCCCGTTTCGGCGACGATGCGGTTGGTCGAGGTGTTGACGATGCCGCGTTGTCCGAAGAGGTTCGCCGACGTATCGAGTATGAGCTGTCGGGTATCGAGGGCGCGTTGCTGTGTCGGACGGCGTTGGCGCGCTGTGGCTTTCGTCGGCATCGCATGCTCCGACCAGCTGTGACGGGCTTTCGGGGGCATGCCGAGCATCGTGTAGTAGTGGCCGAAGAACTCCGTACAGGTGACACCGACACCGTCGGTGAGCGTGAACACCTTCCCGGCAGCGGGCGGCGACGCGACGGGGAGCAGGATGCCGTCGACGAGATCGTCGATGTAGACCGGACTGCAGATGCCCTTGCCCATCGCCGGCAGCCAGCAGCTCCCGCAGCCCGTCGACGTCCCCCTCCCGGAAGGCGTCGAAGAACCGTTCGGCGAATTCCGCGCGCTCGCGGCGGTCGGCCTCGAACCGGGGCCTGCCCGCGTCCATGTGGCGGCGTGCCCGCACCGCTAGCTGGCGGCACGCCGGTTCCGAACGCCCCACGGCTGAGGCGATCTCGCCGAACTCGAACCTGAACACCTCGCGCAGCACGAAGACCGCTCGTTCGAGCGGGCTGAGCCGCTCGAGCAGCAGCAACGCCGCCATCGACAGCGATCCGGCCAGTTCCGCCGACCGCTCCGGATCCTGGTACGGGCCGGCGAGGAACGGCTCAGGGAACCACGGCCCCACATAGGACTCCCGCCGCACGCGCGCCGAACGCAGCACGTCGATGGAGATCCGAGTCACGACGGCCGACAGGAACGCCTTCGCCGACGTGGGCCGGGTCGGCGTTGCCTCGTAGCGCAGCCACGTCCCTGCACCGCGTCCTCGGCCTCGCTCACGCTGCCGAGGATCCGGTAGGCGATCGAGAACAACAACGGCCGCAGCCCTTCGAACTCCTTGGTCACCACGGCACCGGACCGTCCGCGCTGAAGAACCCGCCGGTCGGCCCGTCCGCGCCGAGCGTGGCCAGCCGCACCAGAATCGCGGCGCCCGGTGCTGGAGTGAAGGCCCCGGTGTGGTTGTTGTTGTCGGTGTCGACGTAGCCGGGGGTGACCGCGTTGACGAGGATGCCGTCCTCGCGCAGCTCGTTGGGGTACTGCACGGTCACCGCGTTCAACGCGGCCTTGGACGGCGTGTACGCGGCCGACGCCAGCAGACCCGCCAGCGGGCCGTCCGGGTCGCTGGTGATGGTCAGCGACGCGGCGTGGCTGCTGACGTTGACGACGCGCGGCGCCGGTGACCGCCGCAGTAGCGGCAGCATGGCATTGGTCACCGCGATCACCCCGAAGACGTTGGTCTCGAACACCGTTCGGACCATGTCCAGATCCACGGAGCTCGGAACCTGATCGTAGGCGTCCTGCGGCGAGACCTGTCCGGAGCCGGTGACGCCCGCGTTGTTGACCAGCACGTTGAGATGGCCGAAACGCTCCTTGATTCGCTTCGCCGCCTGCTCGATGGTGTCCGGGCCGGTGACGTCCAGGGTGACCGCATGCACGTCGCCGCCCGACCCGCGCAGCGCCGCGACAGCCTCCTCACCACGCCGCGAATCCCTCGCACCTATCAACACAGTCGTGCCCAGCTCGGCGAGCTGCTCGGCCGCCGCCCGCCCGATCCCCTTGTTCGCCCCGGTAACCAGCGCCACCCTCCGGTGCGTGGTGTGTTCGCTCATGGTCGGTACCTCTGTCTGTGGTGTGGTGCGTTCTTCCGAGAACCTGTCTTCGGAACACGAGACGAGACAGCCACCGTCACTTGTGACATGCGGACGGAACAGTGAGACGAGCGTTGGGGAGGGTCCGAGGGACACAACGTCGGAGCAGGTCCGGCCTGCGCGTTGGCCCGAGGCCAGGCTGCTCACCGGCCAGCCCCGAAGGCGAGTCCGTAGTTCATCGTCGTCGGCGATCAGCGTGGAAGCGATGGTCGCGTTCGACCAGCCGAACGACCTCGGCGCTGTCGCCCGGAGTAAGTGGCGAGGAGAGATACCGGATCGTATGCAGGAGCAGGCAGGGGTCGGTGCCGACGAAATCGACTGCGGGGTTCGCGACTTCGACGAGTTGGGCGTGCTCGTGCATGAGCATGACCGCTGTGCGGACTGCGATCCGATGCCCTTGTCGAGTCAGCCATGTCTCCAGGTCGCGCGCGACCTGTCCGACCTGCTGAGGCCAGCTGCGTCCGCCGCCGTCGACGGCCCATTCGGATTCGTACACGTTCCCGCTCGCGCTGAGCTTCTGGTACCACCACTGGTCGCCGACCGCGTGCAGCAGAACTCGGCGGCGCTTGACCTCGACGGCCCAGACTCCGTCGGGTCCGATCAGCACGCTGTCGGTCTCCCCGCGCCGGTTCCGGTAGCCACGCAGCATGACCCACTCGTCGGACAGGGACGACAGGCTCCAGGCCAGTAGGGCCTCACCGTACGCACCGGATCCGTGCTGCTGCCTCCGGCCGAGCGCCTGCTGCGCGTCATTGTCCGCCCACGCCACCTGCTGAGCGGCCCGGCCGACGTGTTCTTGCGCGGCTTGCTCGGCCTCGGTGGGGACGGCCAGTATCCGCTTCCAGAGGGGTTTTCGCGCGTTTGGCGATCGCCCACTCGGTCTGCGCCTGCGCGTAATAACTTTGCCACGCAGCCTGGTTCGCCGCCGCTTCGCCTAGTCGCTGCTCGGAAAGCTGCAACTGCTCGCCGACGTGATCGGATAGCACCTTGACTCGCATCGTGACCAGCCCCCTGTGCACGGCTACCGCATTCAGCATGACAAAGCCGTCGACCGTGGGCGTTGCGAATGTTCCGGATTCCAGCGATCTGGACATGTATGCGAGCGGTTCCCACGACCACGCCACCGGCAACAGGCTGGCGGCTCCAATGCGTGCGGCGCCCTCGAATGCGCCTGCGGGCGTTCCGTTCTCGCCGAGTCGCTGGTCCGCGCCAAGCGGGGCGCTGTGGGCCGGAGTTGCGTAGGACGGCCTATCGAGCGGGGCTGCGCGGCTGGCCTTCCGACAGCATGGGCGGCACTCGTCGAGACGAGAAAGATCGTCCTGGCTCGAAATGGCCGCTCACGGCCGAGCCGTTCGCCGAGCAGGATGGCGACGTGCCCGACGTGTTCGATCGGTCATGCTCGATGGCAGATGCGAGATCGGTACCGTCTACGTTCCATGATCTATCGTACGGAACCTCCGGAGACCGGATCAGTAGCGCACCACTTCAGCTTTGAGCGCTGACCGACCGCGAGTCCGGCGTCGCCGCCTAACTGCGTGCCTTCTGGCCTCAAGCCCCCGCAGCGGTTTGCTGTGCATCGCTAGGTCCGCGGCCCATGGTGGCGATCCCGCTCTCCCGATGCATGCTGAGCACGATCTGCGCCATCGGGCGGATGTTCGATAGGCGCGACCCTAACCCGGTGAAGCCCTCCGGCTCAGTCGATCTCACACTGCGCCTATGTGCGGAGCATCTGGACTTGCGCCCAGTCCGCGCACTGGATCGATGGTCTGTTCGCGACGTCGACTAGGTGGAACATGTGCCCGGCCTGCTCGGGTGAATCGCCAGGCATAGAAACGCGCACCGCACACCAAAACCATCCTGCCGCCGCCACATTCCTGGATAATATCAAGGTCAGTAATGTCGGCTTTGCGGGCTGTATCCGTGGTCGGCGGCACGAAAATCATGATGGGGAGGGCATTCGATGCCTCGCGATGATCCTCGGAATCCCGACCGCTCAGACCAGGCCCAGGGAGATGGGTCCTCCCAGTCTGATGACGGAGATTCTAATAGAAGTTCGAGGGATCCAAATGAATCGTCAAGAGAAGCTCAAGATGGAGTAAACGGCTCGGGTGTGCAGGCAGAGTTAGATTCTGTTACTGTCGCAGTGTTGTACGCAGCGGAGCGGAGTTCAGGGTCTTCGCTGCAAGGAATCATCGTGAATATCTGGATCGCGGCTACGACTTACTTCACTGCTGCATTTGCGCTCTTCATAGTGCTATTCAGCGGTGATGCAGTCAGCAATATCCAAGGGGCTACCCGTTTCTGGATACTCTACGCGCTTCCCTTTCCAGCTTGTTCGTTCGCTGGCTACCACCTGATCCTATTTGGAACAGGGGTAATCAGATCTAAGTCGATAGAAATACTGGAAGAAAGCGTCGTGTCGAACGCGACGAGAAGGTCGGACGACTCAGTTGGTGAGTTCTGGTCGAAAAATATTGGATCGCGAGCGGAAACAGGCTGGACAAACTATTATAAAGCGAATGGAAGCAAGGGTTTAACTTG
>NZ_JASCXP010000233.1:0-11836 GCF_030010695.1 Nocardia sp. CC201C | reverse complement strand
CGGTAGGCGGCGGTGAGCGCGGCGGTCATCCCGGCCGCGCCGGAGCCGACCACGACCACATCGAATTCGAATTCCACAGTTCTCGAGTCCTTTTCAGTTACCGCAGCCGGTGCGCGGGCCGCCGTGACACGGCGGGACGACGGCAGGCGGGGACGCGGGTTGTGCGATCGACGCTAAGGCGGCCCCCGGTGCCCGGCACGATGTGGTCCCGACCACTGGGACACCCCCGTGACCACGGGGTATGCGTGCAGAACTATTTCGGACAGGCATAACCCCGGCCCGACCGCGGTGGCGGCGCGAGGACACAAGGACATGGAGCAGGGAAACGACATGGTTGATCTGAACGGCAAAGTCGCGCTCATCACGGGCGCGGCTCGCGGCCAGGGCGCGGCGGAGGCACGACTGTTCGCGTCACGCGGGGCACGGGTGGTGATCACCGACGTATTGGCCGCGGAGGGTAAGGAGCTAGCCGAATCACTCGGGGCGGCAGCGCATTTCGTGCATCACGACGTCACCGACAACGACAGCTGGAACACCGCCGTCGGCGAAGCCGTCTCGACCTTCGGCAAACTCGACGTACTGGTGAACAATGCCGCGATCTACACCATGAAACCGCTCGTGGAGACCTCCACCGAGGAGCTGGAGCGGATTCTGCGGGTGAACCTGGTCGGTGCGTTCAACGGCATCAAGGCGGCGGTCGGGCCGATGACCGAGGCGGGCGGCGGCTCCATCGTCAACATCTCCTCCCAGGCCGGGATCGAAGGCCTGATGAACCACTCCGCCTACGGCTCCTCGAAGTGGGGGCTGCGCGGACTCAGCAAGATCGCGGCGCTGGAGCTGGGACCCGTCGGCATCCGCGTGAATTCGGTGCATCCGGGCCCCATCGCCACTCCGATGGTGCCGTATCTGACCACCGGCCCGGGCAGCTTCCCGACACTGCCGCTGGAACGCACCGGACTGCCGGAGGAGGTCGCCGAGCTGGTCGCCTTCCTCGCCTCCGACGCGGCGGCCTACATCACCGGTGCGGAGGTGACCGTGGACGGCGGTCTGGCGGCGGGCAAGTTCATCCCGCGGAATCCGTAGCGACCCCGGCAAGGAATACCCGATGCCCCTCTCCCCCGAATGGCGATCCTTCGTCGACGCCGCCGCGGCGGCCTTCCCCGCACTCGGCACCGAGGTCTGCGACGCCGCCGCGGCGCGGGCCTTCCTGGCCGCCCGGCCCGTGCCGGTGGTGGAGCCGATACCCGTTGCCGGGGTGGAGGATTGGCTGATACCGGGACCACCGGACGCGCCCGAGGTGCCGGTCCGGCTGTACCGGCCGCTACACGCCGAGCGGGTGCCCGCCGTCGTGGTCTTCTACCACGGCGGGGGGTTCGTCCTGTGCGGCCTCGACAGCCACGACCGGTTCTGCCGGACCATGGCCGACGCGGCGGGCGTGATCGTGGTGTCGGTCGACTACCGGCGTGCCCCGGAGGCCCGCTTCCCGGCCGCCGCCGACGACGCCTACGCGGTCCTGCGCTGGGTGGCCGACCATGCCGAAGCCCTCGGCGGCGATCCGGCCCGCATCGCCGTCGCCGGTGACAGCGCCGGCGGCAATCTCGCCACCGTCGCCGCCCTCCGAGCCCGCGACACCGGCGGCCCCGACATCGCCTTCCAACTGCTGCTCTACCCCATGCTCGACCCGGCCTGCGACAGCCCCTCCTACACCGACAACGCCGAGGGCTACTTCACCACCGCCGCCCACCTGCACTGGTACTGGCGGCAGTATCTGCGCACCCCCGCCGACGCGAACCACCCCTACGCCAATCCGACCCGCGCCGACCTGTCCGGCCTGCCGCCCGCCCATATCGTCACCGCCGAATTCGACCCGCTGCGCGACGAGGGTGAGGCGTACGGCCGCCGCCTGCGCGCGGCCGGGGTCAACGCGGAGGTCCAGCACTGGGACGGCACCGTCCACGGCTTCATGTCCATGGCCTGGCACCTCCCGGAGACCGAACGCGCCAATGCGGCGGCCTTCGCCGCCCTGCGCACCGCCCTCACCCGCGCCACCGTGTGACCCGATCGACCTTGCCCCATGTAGGTTGTTCGTTCTATATCTATATGAAACGAACCCTCTATATTGTTTGGGAGCTTGGTCATGTCGAACCAACTGTTCGCCACCACCCGGGAGATGCTGCGGACGACCCCGTACGGATTCCTCAGCACGAGCGCCGCCGGGCGCGTCCACACCCGCCTCGTCCAGCACGCGGGCGTGGACGCCGACGGCACCATCTGGATCGGCACCAGCCCGGCCTCACGCAAGGCGGCCGATATCGCCCGCTCCCCCGAGGTCACCTACGCCGTAGAAGATCGCGCGGCCTACGCCTACGCGTGCGTGTACGCCACCGCCACCGTTGTCGACGACCTCGAGGAACGCAAAGCCCGATGGGTGAACGGATTCGACATGTTCTTCCCCGACGGTCCGGAGGGCGACGACTTCGTACTGCTGCGACTGCGGCCGACCGCCGTGGAGGTCATGGACTTCACCCGCGAGATCCACCCGGACCCCTACGGCCTGGTGCCGGCCCGCGCCGAGCGGTCTCACTGACCGCTCAGGGTTCGACGAAATCGGCGGCGATGGAACACAGTCGCCACTCGCCGTCGCGGCGGACCATGGTGCCGGTGTAGTCGATGTCCTTGAAGTACCGGCGGTACTTCTCCGGGATATTGGTGAAGGATTCGTGCGCCAGGTAGGTGGCCGAGTTCGGGCTGGTCTGGGTGATGCCGGTGATCGTCTTGGTGAATCCCGCCGATCGCACCTCCGGGCCCAGGGTGCGGTCGTACTGCGGGGTGTACTGGATGACGAGATCGTCGATGTCCTGGGCGGTTTCGGGGCAGACCAGCTGTTGGAAGCCCTCCCAGTCCTGGGCGTTGAAGGTCGCGGCGATGGCCTCGGTGATGCGGACCAGCTCCGGATCGAGCTGAGTGCGGTCGCCGGGGGCGATCTCCTTGTCCGGTGCGTTGAAAACCGGTGGGGGCGGCAGGGTTCGGTGTCCGGACGGGCTGATATTGGCTTCGATGGCGCGCCGCCAGGTGCCGTCGTCGATCATCATGCGGATGGCCCGGGTGATGCGAGCCTGCATGTCGATATCACCCTTGCGGACGCCGACGCCGTAGTGCTCCCGGGTGAAGCGATGGCCCACCACGCGCAGGGTGCCGGGATGCTGCGCGGCGTATCCGGCGAGGATCACGTCATCGGTGGAGACCGCGTCCACCGTGCCGGTGAGCAGGTCGGCGACGCACTGCACATAGGTGTCGCGGGTGACCAGATCGGCGCGGGCGGCGAAGTCCTTGCGGATCTTGTCCGCGGAGCTGGAGCCCTCCGCGGTGCAGACCGTGCGGCCGTTGAGGTCCTCGGGACGTTCGATCTTCCGCTCGCTCTGCCGGACCAGCAGATCCTGCCCCGCGACCAGGTACGGCCCGGCGAAGGACACCTGCTGCTGGCGACCCGCGGTAATGGAGTAGGAGGCGACCACGAAATCCACCGCCCCCGAATTCAACAGGCGCTCACGATCTTCCGAGCGCGCTTCCTTCCAGACGATGTGCTCGGGCGTGACACCGAGCTTGCCCGCGATGTAGGTGGCGGCGTCGGCGTCGAAACCGCGCGGCACGCCGTCCGGCCCCATGACCGACATCCCGGGCTGATCGAACTTGATCCCGACGGTCAGCGACGGGGGCTGTTGCGGCGGCACCGCGGGTTCACTCTCCTCACCGCAGGCCGCGACCGTCAGGCCCACGGCGATCACACCGGCGAGGCTCACACCTTTCATCGACAACGCTCTCCTGTCTGCGGTGGTTCGGAATGCGTAATCTTCTGGCGCAATGGGCAACCATCGTGCATCCAACCATTCGACAGCGGAAAACTCGGCGAACTCGAATACTTCCGACGTGAATTCCTCCGAATATCTACGCCGATTCGCCCGCTAGGACGCGTTTGCCGTACAGGCGGAAAGCACGATCTGGGCGGGTCGCGGGGAGGCGCTGCCGAGATCGGGGAATGGCGGATGCGATTCTCCCAATCCGCCCACGGCGGCCGCCTCCGCCTCGGCGCGCGACGGCGCGGCCGCCCACCCGTACCCACCGTCCGCGCCCCGGGCTACCGCACCGCATCCGTCACTGAAGCGCAGCACGATTTCGCAGTCGTACACATTGCAATCCCTGATGGCGGCGGCGTCGGCGACGACTCGGCTGGAGGTGTCTGTGGCGGCGACCACCACATTGTTCAGCCGGGAAATCGCGATGGTGCCGTGCTGTCCCGCGGCCTGCGCGGGCGCGGCGAAACCCAGCGCGCAGACGGCGACGGAGGCGGCGGTGACTGCGGCACTACGAGCGAGCGACAAGAGAATCTCCACTATTTCAGAAGCGATCGAACGAGGCGATGCTAGACGAGTCCGGCGACACCCGGAAAGCATTCGGCCGCCGAAAAGCGCCGTCGCGACGGCAGACCGGCACGACGCGACGCCGTCACCCGGCCCGATATTCGGATGCGCGCACGTCCACTCGGTCCTTACGGTGGACCTGTTCGAAAAAGAGGAAGGACCGAACGATGTTTCCCGTCGAGCTGCGCGGAACGCGCGCGCAGACGCTCATGTGGGCGCACGAGCACGAAGTCGACCCCGCCGCCTTGCGGCAGCTGCGCACCATCGCGCAACTGGAATGGGTGCACGGCGTGCGCGTCATGCCCGATGTGCACCTCGGCAAGGGGGCCACGGTCGGATCCGTCATCGCCATGCGGGACGCGGTCGCGCCCGCCGCGGTCGGCGTCGATATCGGCTGTGGCATGGAGGCCGTGCGCACCTCGCTGACGGCCGCGCGGCTGCCCGATGATCTGCTGTCGCTGCGGTCCCGCATCGAGGCGGCGGTACCGGTCGGATTCACCGCGCATCGGGAGCCGGTGAATGTGCGGCGACTCGAGGCGGAGATCCACGGCCAGCGTGCGGCGGGCACCACGTTGCGTTCCGGCTGGGAGCGCTTCTGGAAGTCCTTCGGTGCGCTGCATTCCGGAGTCCATTCCCTGGAATCCAAGGCACACAAGCAGATGGGTTCGCTGGGATCGGGCAATCACTTCGTCGAAGTCTGCCTGGATACCGAGCAGAATGTGTGGATTCTGCTGCATTCCGGGAGCCGGAATATCGGCAAGGAACTCGCCGAGCGGCATATGGCCATCGCGCGGGCACTTCCGCACAATCAGGATCTGCCGGATCGGGATCTGGCGGTATTCCTCTCCGGGACACCGGAAATGGCGGCGTACCGGCGGGATCTGACCTGGGCGCAGGAATACGCGGCGCGCAATCGGGCCGTGATGCTGGCGCTGGTGTGCAAGGCCGTGCGGGATGAATTCACCGGGGTCGACGTGCGTTTCGACGAGCCGATCTCCTGCCATCACAATTATGTGGCGGAGGAGATCGTCGACGGGGTGCCCATGCTGGTGACGCGGAAGGGCGCCGTGCGGGCGGGCGCGGGCGATCTGGCGCTGATTCCCGGATCCATGGGTACGCGGTCGTATGTGGTGCGGGGCAAGGGAAATCCGGCCTCGTTCCAGTCCGCGTCGCACGGTGCGGGCCGCCGGATGAGCCGCAATGCCGCCAAGAAGCAGTTCACGGTGGCCGATCTGATCGCGCAGACCGAGGGCGTGGAGTCGCGCAAGGACGCCGGGGTGATCGATGAGATCCCCGCGGCGTACAAGGACATCGACCAGGTCATCGACGCCCAGCGCGAACTGGTCGACGTCGTGGCGACGCTGCGCCAGGTGCTGTGTGTGAAGGGCTGAGCTGTGCAGTGCGGGCGCGGGCTCAGCGGCGCAGCAGTGCGCCCACGATGCCCGCGCCCAGCAGCATGAACCCCGAGATGAGCGCGAAACCGTAGGTGACCCAGGCGTGCAGCGCCACCGTCATCTCACTGGAGATGAGCGGCAGTTCCCCGATCAGCCGGAAGGTGTCGTCGGGGAACAGCAGGTGCAGCACGCCCGGGAACACGCCCCACACCAGGCTCGCCACCATGGTGCCCAGCGGTGAGTAGGCGGCCAGCACCGCCACCAGCATGAGCAGCAACGAGCCCACGATGATCTGCACCGACGCGGTGAACCGGTCGGTCACCGCGCCGACGATCACCCAGTAGCGGATATCCAGCCCGCCATTGGCCGCCAAGGCGATTCCGATCGGCGTCATCACCAGTCCCGCCACCACCCCGGTGATCGAGCGCGACGTCGCGGAACCACTGGTGAACTGTGTGCCCGGCGGGCTCCAACCCGCAGGCGACGGAAATTGCTGACCCATGACGCCTCCCATCCGCCCCCGGGACGCGCCCGCCGGTCCCCGGTCCCCCCATTGTCCGGCACCGAGCCCCGCCCCGCCCGATCTTGACCGCACCGCAATCAAGTTCGCCTGTCATTCGGTACACCGGATCGCACGTTCGAGACATCCGAGATATCGCTGTGCCCACACCGGACCACCGCGTGCGGTGACTCCCGCCCTCGCGGCGACATGGGGGGTCGGACCCGCATGCCGCACCGCCGACCCGGTGGGAATCGGCGGGGCCCGGGCTGGCGCCGTGCGATCCAGCGGCAGCGGGCGCGGTACCCGGCGAAGTTACTACGGCGATCGGATAGGGGCTCGCCGCACTATCGGCCGAAACGCCTGGAAGCGGTGCGTGAGCGGGGGAAGGGGTGCGGGAAGCCCCCGCTCGCGGTCGGTTGTCGGCGGCGTGAGGCACCATGGAGCGCGTGACCCCGACCAACGCGACCTCTCCGACCGAGACCAGTGCGGCGCTGCGGGACGACGCCGAACGGCTGCTGCGCGAACTCGCCGGGCCGTCGGCGCGGCTGCGGGAGGATCAGTGGACCGCCATCGAGGCGCTGGTGGTGCGACGGCAGCGGGCGCTGGTGGTGCAGCGCACCGGCTGGGGCAAGTCGGCGGTGTACTTCATCGCGGCCAAGCTGCTGCGGGCGGCGGGACGCGGCCCGACGGTGATCGTGTCGCCGCTACTGGCGCTCATGCGCAACCAGGTCGCGGCCGCCGAGCGCGCGGGCGTGGTGGCGGCCACCATCAATTCCGGCAATGTCACCGAATGGGACGAGATCCACGCCCGAGTGGCCGCGGGCGACGTGGACGTGCTGCTGGTGAGCCCGGAACGGCTGAACAATCCCGACTTCCGCGACGCGGTACTGCCGAAACTGGCCGCCGACGCCGGACTGGTGGTCGTCGACGAGGCGCACTGCGTCTCCGATTGGGGCCACGACTTCCGGCCGGACTACCGGCGTATCCGCACCCTCATCGCCGACCTCGGCTCCGATGTGCCGGTGCTGGCCACCACCGCGACCGCCAACGATCGCGTGGTCACCGACGTGGCCACCCAGATCGGCACCGATACGCTGGTGCTGCGCGGCAGCCTCGATCGCGAATCGCTGCGGCTGTCGGTGGTGGGCATCGCCGACGCGGTCGAGCGCACCGCCTGGCTCAGCCAGCACCTGCGCGCACTGCCCGGCTCCGGGATCGTCTACACGCTGACCGTGGCCGCCGCGCACGACCTCGCCGATGTGCTGAACTCGCACGGCCACCAGGTCGCCGCCTACACCGGCCAGACCGAACCCACCGAGCGCGAAGCCCTCGAGATCGCGCTGTTGAACAACGAGGTCAAGGCGCTCATCGCCACCTCGGCGCTGGGGATGGGCTTCGACAAACCCGATCTCGGATTCGTGGTGCACGTCGGCGCGCCCTCCTCCCCCATCTCCTACTACCAGCAGGTGGGCCGTGCGGGGCGCGGTACCGAGCGCGCCGAGGTGGTGCTGCTGCCCGGACCCGAGGACCGGCGCATCTGGAGCTACTTCGCCTCGGTCGCCTTCCCTCGGGAACATATCGTGCACTCGGTGCTGGACAGTCTGGACCGGGATCGGCCGCTGTCCACCGCCGCGCTGGAACCGCTGGTCGAACTCAATCGCTCCCGCCTGGAGATGGTGCTCAAGGTCCTGGACGTGGACGGCGCGGTCAAGCGGGTGCGCGGCGGGTGGATCGCCACCGGCGAGCCCTGGGCCTACGACACCGAGCGCTATGAACGGCTCGCCGCCGCCCGCGACGCCGAACAGCAGGCCATGATCGACTACCAGGCCACCGCCGAATGCCGGATGAATTTCCTGCGGCGGCAACTGGACGACCCGGGCCTCACCCCCGAGTCCCCCGGCTGCGGCCGCTGCGACAACTGCACGGGCACCCGCCCGGATACCGGCGTGGATACCGCCCAGGTCGCCGAGATCCGAGCCCGTCTGGACCGGCCGGGTATCGATCTGGCCCCGCGCAAGCAGTGGCCGACGGGTATGGCCAAGCTCGGAATCTCCCTGTCCGGCAAGATCTCCGACGGCGCCGAGACCGGCCGCGTGCTGGGCCGCCTGAGCGATCTCGGCTGGGGCCAGCGGCTGCGCGCCCTGCTCGACGCACCGGACGGCCCGGTGCCGGACGAGGTCTTCCGCGCCTGCACGGTGGTACTGCGCGAATGGGATTGGGCGCGGCGCCCCACCGCCGTCATGGCCCTGGAATCACCCACCCACCCGATTCTCGCCGCCTCCCTGGCCGCCCGGCTCGCCGAGATCGGCCGCCTGCGCGACCTCGGCGTCCTGCACCTGCGCCCGGACCTGCCCCCGGTCTCGGCCGTCAACTCCGCCCACCGCGTGGCCGCCCTCCACAATGCCTGGGAGACACCGGATCTCACCTCGGTGGACGGCCCGATCCTGCTGGTCGACACCCTCACCGACACCGGCTGGACGTTCACCATGGCCGCACGCGCGCTGCGCGCCGCCGGAGCCGACGCGGTGCTGCCGTTCGCCCTGGCCACCCCCTCCTGAACCCGTCGGAGGCCGATGCGCACACCGGCCCCGCTACGTGTGCGTGGGCGCCTGGGGGCGGACACCCCACGCCACCGGGCCGGGCTACTTGCAGGTTCGTGTGATGTGCTTGCCGATATTGGTGGAAGCATTGGTCAGCTTCGTGGCGTTCTGCTGAGCCTCCACCGTTTTGCCCTGCAATTCCTCGATGGCGGTGTCGGGGTTCGAGAAATCGATTTCCGACAGATCGAGCCCAGCTGCACTGGCGTCGGCGAACGCGACCCAATCGGCGCGGATATCGGCCGGGGCGACTTCGGCGATTCGACGCGCCTTGGCGATGAGGTCCGCCGACGTCGAGGCTGCCGCCAAATCACCCAGTTCCTCCACCGCCTCACAGTATTCGGCTGTGCTCGCACCGGAGGCCACGGCTGTCGTCGAGGTCCCGGCGCCGCTGGGAGCACTCGTCTCCGAGGAAGTGCGGCTGCAGCCGCTCAGCGCGCCGACGCTGATCGTGACTGCGAGAATTATCACGGTGGTTCGGCGCATGGCGACGGTTGTTCCTTCCGGTCGGTGATTCGACCCGATCGAAGCAGCCGGTAACCCCGACCGTGCGACTGCCGTCCCGCCACGCCCGGATCGAAAGTGACCGCGCCCCAGTGGTCGAGGCGGCGTAGGCTCGACGAGTCCGAGCAGCGCCGATCAGTGATGGAGCCGCCGTGGCATTCGGATCGATGAAACTGCCTCCGCCACCGCTGGTGCGCGCGGTGGGGCGGGTGCGCGATGGGCTCGCGGCGCTGCATCGGCATCTGGTGCCGGGGCATATCGCACTGCTCGAATTGCAGATGACCGGGTTTCTGGCGCCGGCGATTCAGGCCGCGGCACAGCTCGGGATCGCGGACGCGTTGGCGGACGGGCCGAAACGGGTGGAGGAGCTGGCGCGCACGGTGGGGGCCGACGCGGATGCCTTGGAGCGGCTGCTGCGGCTGCTCGTCAGCTTCGATGTGTTCACGCGGCGGCGCGACGGGGCGTACGCGCTGAACGGGATGTCGCGGGCGCTGCGGTCGGACGGTGCGGTCACGCTGCGGGATCTGTCGCTGTTCTTCGGGTCCGAGTATCACCGCCGCCACTGGACGCATCTGGCCGATGCGGTGCGGACCGGAAAACCGGTCGGGCCCGCGCTGGACGGGGCGGGATTCTTCGAATACGCCGCCGAACACCGGGAACTCGGTGAGCTGTTCGACCGTGCCATGGCCAGCGTGAACACCCTCGCCATCGAACCGCTGCTCGCCGCATACGATTTCGGCCGGTTCGGGACGGTGGTCGATATCGGTGGCGGACGCGGAGCCCTGCTCGCCGCGATCCTGCGCCGCCACCGGGACGCGCGCGGCATACTCTTCGATCTGCCTCGGGTGCTGGCGGAGCCGCCCGACGAGATCACGGAACTTTCACTGACCCAACGGCTTACGCTGCGCTCCGGATCCTTCTTCGAATCGGTGCCCGAGGGCGGCGACGCCTACCTGCTCGAACACATCCTGCACGACTGGCCCGACGCCGACGCCGAGCGGCTGCTGCGCACCGTGCGCGCGGCGATGGCGCCCGACGCCACCCTCCTCGTCATCGAGATCCTGCTGCCCGAACACCACCGCCCGCACGCGGGCAAGTTCATCGACCTGGAGATGCTGGTCAACTCCGGCGGCCGGGAACGCACCGCCGAGCAGTTCCGAGACCTTTTGTCCCGCAGCGGTTTCACCCTCGTCCGC
Organism: Nocardia sp. CC201C; assembly: GCF_030010695.1. NCBI lineage: Bacteria > Bacillati > Actinomycetota > Actinomycetes > Mycobacteriales > Nocardiaceae > Nocardia > Nocardia sp. CC201C. Next base: position 1,225 of record NZ_JASCXP010000233.1, on the reverse strand, counting down.
ACCGTCGACACCGCCGCTCCCGACAGTGTTCTCGAAGCCCGCCCGACCGGATAGCCACGGCGTGGACGGCGGCCGAGGTGGTCGCGGCCGCGCCCCCTGCGCGCGACCACGACCACCGCACCCCGGGCGTCTGGCTCCCGGGGCCGGCACATCTCAGGCCGACCGGCGCACCGGTTCGCCGACCATTCCGGTCACCAGCGCCACCCGGTCGGTCCACCCGTCCGCCATGGAGGCCAACAGGAACCACGCCGCGTGCACCCGCTCATCGGAGACCGCGTCGACGGTGCGCAGCAGATGCACCGCGCGCACATGGGCGGCGGCCATGGCATCCACCACGCTGCCGAGCGATTCGCCGTGCGCCGCGGCCGAATCGGCGCGGCGCGCCCGGCGCAGCACGTAATCGTCGATGCACTCGACCATGTGGGCCCGCCGACGGTCGATCTCGATGGCGCACTCCGGCCGATCCCGCCGCGCCAGATGCGATTCGGCCAGCAACCGAGCCCAGCGGGTCACGGGATGATCCTCCGGCTGATCGCCGATATGGCCGCAGAACGCGGCCAGCAGTTCATGCCAGTCGGGCAGTACGTACATACCTACCTCCACGGCGGTGCGGGCGCACCCGGCGCCGCGGGCGGTCACCGAACCGCGAGCCCGGCGCGGCAAGGGCGGACCGCGCCGGATCCGGGACCGCTATCGGCGAAGGGCACATGCGATACGGCGCCGGGTGCCTCTCCAGCATGCGCCGTACCGCCCGTCCGCCCACTGCCCTTCCGGTGGCCTTCCGTCGCCCCTCAACTCGGGACACGCCAGCCATACCGGGAACTCGCGGCGTGCCGCCGGGCCGACGGTGCTGCCGGCCGGTTCCGGCCTCTCCGCCGAATCCCCTTACGCCGGTGGCGGCTTGGGCACGATGGCCGCGCTCACACCTTGACGAGGTCGTCGGCGTGCACGACGGGGCGTTGCATACCTTCCGGTAGGTCTGTGGTGGAGCGGCCCTTCATGGTCTCCAGTTCGTCACTGTCGTAGGAGACGATGCCGCGGGCGACCACCTGGCCGTCGGGTGCTACCAGGCTGATCACGTCGCCGCCGTAGAAGCGGCCGCGCACCTCGGTGATACCCGCGGCGAGCAGGGAGCTGCGGCGCTCGGCCACGGCCCGCACCGCGCCCGCGTCGAGGTGCACCGCACCCCGGCTGTCGGCGGCGTGGCGGACCCAGAACTTGCGTG
>NZ_JASCXP010000232.1:0-11884 GCF_030010695.1 Nocardia sp. CC201C | reverse complement strand
CATCTCCAGCAGCGTGAGTCCGAGATTGTCGATGCGGGCGAGGATTCCGCGCATCGCCGTGGGATCGGTGACCGCGCCGAACAGGGTCGTCGTGCCGTGCCGCCGCGGCGCGGCGGACAGGTCGGGGAAGGCGGCCAGCGCGCGCTCGGACAGTTCGCCGTCGAGCACGAACTGGTACCGGATCGGCATTGTCGGGGGCCTCCTCTCCGTGCCCGTCGCCGTCGACGCCCATCGTGACGGCGGACCGCCCACGCGTTTCGAGTCTGCGCTCGCCGCCGCCGGAGACACCTCATCCGCCGGGGGTGAACCGGGCGCGCCGATTCAGAGCAGGCCGCTGCGCCGGGCCTGGCTCAACACCGCGACCCGGGAATTGCTGCCGAGCTTGGCGTAGATGCCGCGCAGATGCGTCTTCACGGTATTGATCGAGACACCGAGATCGTCCGCAATCTGCTGGGTGGTCCGACCCGAGGGCAGCTGCCGCAGCACCTTCAGTTCGGTGCCGGTCAGACCCGGATGCGCGGCATGCCGGTGCACCAGGGGATGTCGGCGCAGGGTGGTGGCGTAGGCGTCCAGATGTCCGAAGCTGCCGTCGAATCGGTCGAGCAGGCCGAGTGCGCCGGGCACATCCAGGAAGGGACGGAGGACGCGTTCGGCGGCGGCGTGCCGCAGGGCATGTTCCAGCCCGTCGCGAGCCTTGCCGACGCTGCCCAGTTCGTCGTGCGCGACGGCGTACAGCAGCCACGCGGTGACCCGGTGCACCGGATGCACCGGCGTCGCCGCGTCGCACAGCGGATCGACCAGTTCGAGTACCGCGCGGGAGCGGTGCGCGGTGGCGGCCAGCGCCGCGCGGGCGATCCGGAGCTCCGGCCCCTCGCCCAGTGCCGACCGCGCCTGTTCGACCACGAGCTGCGCCTCGTACGGCTCCCGCACCTGGAGCAGCGCCCACACCACGAAGGGCACCAGCCCGGCGCTGGTGGCCGGAACCGGATGGGCGTCGAGCACCCGCACCAGTCCGGTGCGCAGCAGTTCGGCGGCGGCGCTCTTGTCCTCGGCGGCGGCGAAGGACACCAGCGTGCCGATCAGATGGGCGTGCCAGCCGCCGTTCGCGCCCACCGACCCGTCCACCAGGCTGTGTTCGGCGAGCGTGCGCGTCACGTAGTCGATATCGAGGGCGTCGCCCTGCACGTAGGCTCCCAACGCGGCCAGCGCCGTCGCCTGCGCGGCCTCCGGAGCCGCCAGCAGATGGTGTTCGCGCGCCACGTCCAGCGCGTGCTCGGCGCGGCGGCGCATGGTGGTGAGCGCGCCCGCGAGACCGGCCGATACCGCGAGTCGGGTCAGCGCCCGCACCCGCAGCTGCGGATAGGCGTTCACCTCGGCGGCGGCCAGGCCCCGGCGCAGCCGCTCCTCCCCCTCCACCGGATCGCCGAGTACGAGCAGCGCGGTACCGGTTTCGATGGCGGCGTAGCAATCCAGATCGGGATATCCGGTGCCGGGCGGCAACTCCGCCCAGCCGTCCTCGACCGAGATTCCGGCCGCGACCGCCAGCTCCGCGGTGACGGCGGCGGTCAGCGCGGTGCGCATATCGGCGGTGGCGAAGGATTCACGGGCGGCGCGGCGAGCCCGGCAGGCGTCGAAATGCGCACGCGCACCGGGGATGTCGCCCTGCACCAAGGCGTCGACCACGCGGAGCAGCAGCAGGTACGGATCCTCCGACAGGGCCGGATCGGCCGCCGCCAAGGCGTCGAACAGCGCCGCGCCCTGCCCGGAGATGGTCAGACCGAGCGCATGCTCACCCAGGAAGGCCAACAGCGGCCAGCGCGGCAGGCCGAGCACATGCGGCAGCGCCGCCGCCGGTTCGCCGATCGACTGCAAATGCAGCGAGGTGCGCAGCCGCAGCTCCTCGGCGAGCTGCGGGCCGAGACGGTTGAGTTCGGCCAGGAAGTAGGCGCGCAGCAGCGGGTGGTAGGTGAACCACTCCCGGTCCTTGCGGACCACGGAGGTGAGCGGATAGTTCAACCGCTCCAGCTCGTGCAGCCAGTGTCCGGCCCCGCCGCCGATCAGATCGTCGGCCAGCTGTTCGGTGAACTCGGCCGGGACGCTGGTGTGGGTGAGGAACAGCCGCAGGCCGGGCGAGAGGGTGTCGATGAGCTCCCCGGCGAGCAGATCGGAGATCGAGGCCGGGAGCCGGGCGAGTGCGGTGAGCGCGGCCGCGGCGTCCTCGGTGCGGGTGGACAGGAAGATGGCGGCCATCCGCACCAGCGCGGCCCAGCCGCGGGTGAGTTCCATCAGCAGCGCGATGTCGTCGTCCGCGAGTTCGCAGCCCTGGTCGCGGCACACCCGCGCCACCTCGCCCGGCGCGAAGGCGAGCCGGTCGGCCCCCCATCGCCGCAACCGCGAACTCAGTTCGAGCAGATGCCAGCGGATGGGCGGTTCGTAGCGGCCGGAGACGACGACCGTGACGGTCGGCGGCACGGACAGCAGGAAGTGCTCGAGTCCGGCCAGGATGAGCGGATCGGTGATCAGGTGGGCGTCGTCGATGACCAGCAGGGTCGGCCGGGGGTCACCGGCCAGCGCGTCCGCGAGTTGTGCGGCGTCGGCGAGTGGTGTGGTCAGCGGATCGGGCCCGGACGCGGCGACGCCGAGGCGGGCGCGCAGGCGCTGCCACAGCTGTCCGGCGGGGGCGTGCTCCTCCACGCGCAGCCACACCACTCGGTCGCGGCCGCGGTCTTCCGCCCACTGCACCAGCAGTACGGTTTTGCCGCTGCCCACGGGTGAGCACAGCAGCAGCACGACCCCCTCGGGCGTCTCGGCCAGGGCGGTCAATTCCGCGAGCAACCCGCCGCGGGGTATGGGCGTGAACGCCAGATGGGGAATTCCCGCCTCGGCGGATATCGAATTGCCGTCCGATCCAGCAAAGTCGAGGCCGTGCGCAGCAGTCATCGCGCCTCCCGAAGCGTACCGACAGCCTGTGGGTCACCGTGCTCTGCTCGCGGAGTTTAGTGGACGGATCTCCTCGATTCGGGAACCGAGATGATCTTGTTGCGTCTTTCACCATCCTTCATCCGAATGAGGTGATGCCCGCCCGGGGAGCTCGACATAGCGTGGCGGCAGTCGTCCTGCCGAGACGACGTCCGTCCTAGCCAACCGAGGTGCGAAATGTCGTTCTGGGAAGTGCTCTGGCTGATTATCGTGAGCTTCGCGTTCATCGCCTATCTGCTGCTGCTGTTCTACATCATCGGCGATCTTTTCCGTGACAAGGAAACCTCCGGTTGGGTGAAGGCGGTCTGGATCGTCTTCCTCATCTTCCTGCCGCTGATCACCTCGCTCGTCTATCTGATCGCGCGCGGCGGCGGAATGCAGGAACGGTCGGCCGCCAAGGCGAAGCAATGGCAGACGGCCGAGCAGGACTACATCAGGAAAACCGCCGGAACCAATCCGGCCGCCCAGATCGCCGACGCCAAACAACTGCTGGCCGACGGCACCATCACCCAACAGGAATTCGAGCAGTTGAAGGCGAAAGCGCTGTCCTGAACGATTATTCGTCCAGCCACAGCGAGCCCTGTTCCGCCAGTGGAGCCGCGTGCGGCTGCGACGCACGATAGACCAGCAGCAGCACACCCAGCCCGATCTTGCCCCAGGCCGATGCGGTGAACGACGCGCAGCAGGCCGCCGAAGATCCGGCGCACGCCGGGCCGCCGACCGCCGACGCGCAGCCCGTGCCGATGCCGACGTCGCGGCCGCCACGGCCCGTCCACTCGGCTGGCCGTCACCCGTCCGGTGCGGTCGCGGTCTCGGGGAGCATCACCTCGGCGGCGGTCTTGTCCGAACGCAAGCCCTTCCAACTGGGCATGCGGAGGCGGTCGGTGAATTCGCGGTACTCGACGTCGCCGACGAGGACGGGGCGCACCCAGTGCCAGCGTCCGGACAGTGGTGGCGCGGTGGTGAAAGGGCTTGTGGGCACGGCGATGTCGTCGAGGGCGGCGCGCAGCACGCGGCGCACCGGCTGGGTGAAGCCGGTGCCGACATTGCCGATGTAGACCAGCGTGCCGGTGTGGTCGTGGGCGCCGAGGACCAGGGAGCCGAAGGTGTGCTGGTGACCACCGCTGCCCGGGGTCCAGCCGCAGACGATCACCTCGGTGCCGCGGCGCAGCGGTGTCTTGACCCAGGTCGGTGAGCGACGGCCCGGCAGGTACGGGGAGTCGACGCGTTTGGAGACGATGCCCTCCAACCGGTGTTCGCGCGCGACCGCGAGCAGCGCGCCCGCCCCGACCCCGAGCCAGTGCGGCGGCGCGGAAAGCGGTGCGGTGAGCGGCAATTCGGCCAGCAGTCGACGGCGCTCCAGATAGGGCAGCGTGGTGACGTCGCGGGCGTCGACGGCCAGGATGTCGAAGGCGAACAGCTGGACCGGCACCTGAGCCACCAGGTGTTCGCCCGGCCGGGCCACATGCATGCGCCGTTGCAGGCGGCCGAAGGAGGGTGCGCCGTCGGCATCGGCGGCGATCACCTCGGCGTCGAGTATCAGTGCCCGGTCCGCCGCCAGGGTCCGCAACGCGGCCACGAGTTCCGGATACGACCCGCCGACATCCCGGCCGTTGCGGCTGTACAGCCGGCACTCCCCCGCCGCGCACACCGCCATGATGCGGGCGCCGTCCCACTTCATCTCCACCGCCCAGCCCTCCGCATCCGGCGGCGGCCCCGCCACCGCCAGCATGGGCGTGGGAATCTGCCGGAAAGGCGCGGTCACCGGGTGCCGCTACCCGAGCGGGCAATCGGGCAAAGGAGACATGTCCGGAAGTTTGCCCCAAAGTTGCCAATGGACCAGTACGGCTCGCCGAGAGATCCGCCGCCCTGATCACGCGGTCCACTGCCGCGCACCCGTGCGCGCGGGAAACGCCGCGGGAACGCACCGAGCCGAACCGAACGCCGCCACGTTCCGCACCACACCGTTGCGCACCACACAGCCTCGCGTGTCAAGGAACACGCGCGGCGTGTCGCGAAAACCGCCGCTCATACCCCGTTTGAGTGGCGGCGTAGCGGGAATAGCCGCCCTATGTTGACCATCATCGGGCTCATCGCCCTCCTCGGCGCCGTGGCCGTGGGCGTTGCCGGTGTCCGGGAGAACAGCGGCGAAAACAACACGCTCTCCAACGGTTTCACGGTTTTCGGCCAGAACTACGACCTGTCCTCCGGGGCGGTGTTCGGTTACGGCATGCTTGTCGGCGCCGTCGGCGCCTGCGGGCTCATCCTGCTCTTGACGGCGGTGTGGACGGCCTCGCGGCGTGGTAGCGCCGCCCGGCGTGATCTCCGCAAGTCGAAGCGCGAAATCGCGGCGGCCCGTAAGGAATCCGCCGCGCCACCGGGCGAGACCAGCAACGCTCCCGCCGCACGCTCCGCCCCGGATTCCACCCCCACCTGGTCGTTCAACCGGTTCCTGCACCGCCCGACGACCGGCAAGTCGGCCTCGCCCGCATCGAAATAGGACCCGATCATGATCATTCTCGGCCTCATCCTTATCGTCGCCGGATATTTGCTCAGCATCCCGATCCTCACCACCCTCGGCATCATCCTCGCCGTCGTCGGTGTGGTGCTCGCACTGCTCGGCTCCGCCGGTCGCACCATCGGCGGCCGCAGGCATTACTACTAGGCGCGCCGTGCGCGAGGCCGCCGTCCGCACCCGCGGGCGGCGGCCTTCGCCCTATCGGCGGCATACGGACATGGCACTCGCACATTGCACTCGGACATGGCACTCGGACATGGCACTCGGACATGGCTTCGGACGTCGCATTCGGACTCCGCCGCCTCCGGGCACCGCGCCGAGCGGCCGGACTACCGTGGCGCTCATGGCGACGACTGTGTTGATTCCCGACGACGACGGGCTGCGAGCGGTATCGACGCTCGACGGGGTGCGGGCGGTGCGGTACGAGCCCGGCGGCCCGGTACCCCCGGGCGGGGCGGACGCGGAGATCCTGGTGCCCGGCTTCCTCGCCGGATCGGCCGCCGCCGCCATGGCCTGGGAACTGCCGAAACTGCGCCTGATCCAACTGCTCACCGCCGGCGCCGAGGCATGGGTCGGTCGGATTCCGGAGGGTGTGCTGCTCTCCACCGCGCGCGGCGCGCACGGGGCCAGCACCGCCGAGTGGGCGCTCACCGGACTGCTCAGCGTCTACCGGGAATTCACCGAATTCGCGGTGGCGCAGCGCGAGCACCGATGGACCCAGCACCGAACCGACACCCTGCACGGCAAGCGCGTCCTGATCGTCGGGGCGGGCGACCTGGCGACCGAGATGCGCCGCAAACTCGCCCCGTTCGACGCCCCGGTGACCGTGGTGGGCACCCGCGCCCGCGCCGGTGTGCACGGGGTGGACGAACTGCCCGACCTGCTCCCCCGCGCCGACGCGGTGATCCTCACCGTCCCCGTCACCAGCCGCACCGTCGGCATGGTGGACGCGGACTTCCTGGCCCGCATGCCCGACGGCGCGATCCTGGTCAATGCCGCGCGCGGACCGGTGGTGCGCACCGACGCGCTGCTCGCCGAACTGACCTCGGGACGGCTGCGCGCCGTCCTGGACGTCACCGACCCGGAGCCGCTGCCCGCCGACCATCCGCTCTGGGACGCGCCCGGCCTGCTGCTCACCCCGCACGTGGGCGGCAGCAGCCGCGGCAATGTCGAGCGCGCTTACGCGGTGGCGGTGGGCGAGATCCGGCGGTATCTGACCGGTGAACCGCTGCGCAATCTGGTCGACGGCGAATACTGAGTCGCCTCGCCGTTCGGCGGGCGCGATCGGCGGGTGCGATCGGCGGGTGAGCGACGTTCAGCGCGCAATCCCGTGCGGCGGACCGGCCCGACGGTGCGGCCGAAGTCCGGCAGACTCCGAACTCGCCCTCACCTCAGAGCGTGTCGCGTCCGATCGAATGGTTCATGGTGCGCCACTCCTGATCCCAGCGCGCATTGCGGCGCGCGGTGAGCGCGGTATGTGTTACCCACACCAGTGCGGCGGCGGCACACCAGGTTTCGACCAGAATCGCCAGACCGGTGCCCACGCCCTCGGCGGCGGCCGATCCCGGCTTGGCCGGTGGAGCCGTGGGCGTGCCGTCCGCGCCGAGCCAGACCTCGGCCTCGGCCCCGACGACCGCGGGTGTGGAGAGGTTGACATCGGCCTCACCGGTGCGGCCGTCGGCGTCCCAGCGCACGGTGGCCGGGAAGCGTTCCACCCGCACCCCGCCGCGCGCACCGGTCACATCGTCGGGCATACCCACGACGGTGGCGGTGACCCGGGTCTTGCCGGCGTCCTCGGCGGCGATGCGCGCCGCCGCCCCGGTGTAGGCCGTGGTGCCGATGGCTCCCGCGAGGGGCACCGCCACCAGTGCCGCGAGCACCGCGACGAGCCAGATCAGTGCCTCCCACCGATCCGATGCGCGCATGAGCGGATTCGGGTTCCACGGTTGCACCCGCCACAGGCGCACCGGCACATTCGCCGACACCTGGACCACCTTCTTCCACGGCGTCGCTGACACCGATTACATCGGAGCCCATACCCGTTGTGATACTCCCGCAAACCCGTTATGTCCAGTGACCACTACCTTTGCCGTGTCGGCACACCGAACCTTTGCCGTGTCGGCACGCCGAATCCCCGGATCTCGGCGGCGCCGTCAGCGTGGTAGGGCTGCCAAGACTCCGGACCGGACCCGTTCGGTGATCCGGTGGCGACGAAGGCGGCCAGCGCACCGCCGAATGCCGTGGCCAATTCCCGGTCGCCCGCGCCGATTTCGCCCAGCATGGGAGCGTTGCGGAAGGCGTCGAAGGTGCCGAACAGGAACGGCAGCTCCGCGCAGTGGCAGGCCCCGATACCGTCGGGATCGACGACGGGGCCACGTTCGAACCGATACACATGGGCCGGATTGCCCTGGGCGGCAAGCATATCGGCGATTTCTCGGGCCCCGGCGGCGAAGTAGTGCTCGCCCAGTGCGAGCGACACCGCCTGCGCCGGGGTCGCCCCCGGGTAGTCGGCGTCCGCGCGTTCCCGCGTGACCCCGAACGCCGCCGCCTTCTCCCAGCTCAGCAATTGGATCGCCGGATTGAAGGCGAAGAACGCCCCCATCTCCGCGGCGGTCCAGCCCAGCAGCACCTGCTTCCCGCGCAGTGCGCCCGCGGCGACGGCCTGCTCGAACGGTCGCGGCGTTCCCGGCCCACCCAACACCGGCCACATGGGCGGTTCCATCGATCCGGGCCGTCCGGTCTCGGCCATGAGCCGGGCGTAGGCGGCCAGCAGCCGACCCACCGGCAGTTCGCGCAATCGATCGGCTACCTGCCCGTCCGCGGCGATGCCGAGAATCCGCAGATAGGACTCGGTCATATCGCGCGCCGCCAGCGCGTCCATCGGCGGCATCCGCCACGGGCCGGACTGCGCGATCACCCGTCGCACCAGCGCGCCGGTCGCCGGATCGGTGGCCAGGGCCAGTGCCGAGAACGCGCCCGCCGACTGCCCGCCCACGGTGATGCGCTCCGGATCACCGCCGAAGGCCGCGATATTGTCGGCCACCCAGCGCAGCGCCGCCGCCTGATCCAGCGCGCCGAGGTTCGCGGCCCCGATCTCGGGCAGATACAGGTAGCCGAGCGGCCCCAGCCGGTAGTTGGCGGTGACGACGACGATATCGCCGAGCGCCGCCAGGCGGGCGCCGTCGTACCAGTCCCAGCCGCCGCTGCCGCTGGTGAATCCGCCGCCGTGGAACCACAGCAGAACCGGGCGCGCCGCGGCGGGATCCACGTCGCCCGGCGTCCACACCGACAGGTTCAGGCAACCGTCCTCGTCCCAGTCCGGAACTCGGGTTCCCAGCACCGATTCCAGCCGCGACGGCCACTGCGGGGCGGCGGGGCCGGGACGAACGCCGGCCCGCTCCCCGGTCCAGCCCGGATGCGGTCGCGGCGGTGTGAATCGCGCCTCACCCACCGGTGACGCGGCGAAGGGAATACCGCGAAACACGCTGCCGCCGTGATCGTTCGGCGCGCCCAGCACCTTCCCCGTCGCGGTCTCGATCACCGGATCCACTGTGTCGCTGCTCATTCGCGCAGTCTGGCGCGTATCCGCGGCGCGGTCCAGCGCGACTCCCGATCACAGGTCGGTGAAATACCCGCGAGACGGCGGCGCACGGCGTAAATTCCACGCCGAGCGTCAGAGGAGATCGAGTATGTCCCAACCGCGGATACGCACGGATATCCCGCATTCGGCCCGGATCTGGAACTTCTGGATGGGTGGACGCGACTACTACGAGGTCGACCGGATCGCGGGCGAGGCGGGCATCGATGCCTACCCCGGCATCCGCACCATGGCCGTCGAATCGCGGCGCTTCCTCATCCGCACGGTGCGTTATCTGACCGCCGAGGCCGGGATCCGCCAATTCCTCGATGTCGGAACCGGTTTGCCCACCATGCAGAACACCCACGAGGTGGCCCAGGGCATCGCGCCCGAGGCCAAGGTCGTCTACGTCGACAACGACCCCATGGTGCTCGCGCACGCCCGCGCCCTGCTCACCAGCACCACCGACGAGGGCGTCACCACCTACATCGACGCGGACTTCAACCACCCCGAGGACATCGTCACCGCCGCGCGGCAGGTCCTGAACTTCACCAAGCCGATCGCGGTCATGTTCCACGGTGTTCTCGGCCACGCCCCCACCTACCGGGACGTGCGGCGCATCGTGGACACCTTCATGGCCGCCGTACCCTCCGGCAGCTACCTGGTGCTCAACGACGGCACCACCGACGATCCGGCCTACGTCCGGCTGTGCGAGAACTACGCCCAGACCGGCGGCGCTCCCTACCATCCCCGCACCCCGGCCGAGATCGAGGGCGTCTTCGCGGGACTGGAGCTGGTGCCGCCGGGCATCGTCCCCATCGACCGGTGGCGGACCGACGAGCCACCCGAGGGCGAGAGCACCTCGGTGCGCGGCGGCATCGGGCGCAAGCCGTGATGCGCGGGTAAGGTGCGGCGGTGCAGATCGCCGAATTCGTCGAACGCGGGAACTCGATCGTCGACCGCCTCACCGGTACGCAGACGCCGCCGCCATGGTGGCTGGTGCTGGGCACCGCGATCGCGGCCCTGCTGATCGTCCTCTACCGCCCCACCTGGCGGCTGACCCGCAATGTGGTCACCATCGCGCACGAGGGCGGCCACGCGTTCGTCGCCCTGCTCACCGGACGACGGCTCAACAGCATCCGGCTCCATTCGGACACCTCGGGCCTCACGGTGTCCAGCGGCAAACCGTACGGCCTCGGGATGGTGCTCACCACCATGGCCGGATATCCTGCCCCGGCGCTGCTCGGCCTGGGCTACGCGGCGCTGCTCGGCGCACACCGGATCACGCTCATGCTCTGGGCCACCATCGCCCTGCTGGCGGCGGTACTGCTCAAGGTGCGCAATGGTTTCGGGCTGCTGTCGGTCGTCGTCACGGGCGGGGCGGTATTCGCGGTCTCCTGGTTCGGCACCGACGACCTCCAGGCCGGGTTCGCCTACTTCGCCGCGTGGTTCCTGCTGCTGGCGGCGGCGCGTCCGGTGGTGGAACTCCAGCGCAACCGCGCGCACGAGCCCAATTCCGACGCCGACCAGCTGGCCCGGCTCACCCGGATCCCGGGCATCGTGTGGGTGCTGTTCTTCGGGGCGGTGGCGCTGGCGGCACTGGTGATCGGCGGGCGGCTGCTGCTCGAGGATGTCACCGGCGTCTGCGTTCCCCTCGTCACCGACAGCACCTGCCCGGCCCCGGCCGCACCCGGTCCCGGCCGATGAGAAACATGTCGCTGCAATAGTTCTCGAGTACGAGGGCTACCATTCGCAGAGCACGGCCCGGGTGATCATGAACACGGAGCATCCGGCAGCGGATCCGCCCGCCCGCGGCGTGGTCCGAGTTCGTTGGTTCGCAGGAGGGTTTCGAATGGACAGACCGGCGTGGGCCCCGGAGGGCGTGGACATGACCCAGGCCAGCCCGGCACGCATGTACGACGCGCTGCTGGGCGGCTCGCACAACTTCGAGGTCGACCGGCAGGCCGCCGAGATGGGCAAGAAGCTGGTCCCGGACCTACCCCGGCTGGCACTCGGCAACCGGGCGTTCCTGCGGCGTGCGGTGCGGTACCTGATGGACGCGGGGGTGCGGCAGTTCTTCGACGTCGGCTCCGGCATTCCGACCGCGGGCAATGTGCACGAGATCGCCCAGGAGATCGACCCCGCCGCGCGGGTGCTGTACGCGGATATCGACCCGGTGGCGGTGGCGCACGCCAAGGCCATTCTGAGCGGTAACGAGCGCGCCGGGGCCATCGAGGCCGACCTGCGCAAGCCCGCCGACCTGCTCGAGCGTGCCCGCGCGACCGGACTCGTCGACTTCTCCCAGCCCGTCGGCATCCTGCTGGTCGCGGTGCTGCACCTGGTGGGCGACGAGGACCGGCCAGCGGAGCTGGTGTCGGAGCTGCGGGCGGCGGTGCCGGGCGGCAGCTACGTGGCGATTTCGCACCTGACCTCGGCGCAGCGTCCCGAGGACGCCGCCAAGCTGGGCGCCAATGCCGTGAACGAGAATAAGATCGGTATTCACTTCCGGTCCCGCGAGGCGATCACCACCATGTTCGACGGCTGGGAACTGATCGAACCCGGCGTCGTCGAGCTGCCGCTGTGGCGGCCGGAATCCGAACGCGACCAGCACGAGGCACCGGGGCGCTCACTGGGTCTGGCGGGCGTGGGTCGGAAGCCCTGATTCGACGGACTCGACAGGGGGTTGCGGTGGGAGCGCGAGATGTGGCCGTGCGATGGGCCGAACTTCTCGACGGCGCGGTCGCGCCGACGCTCACCCGCGCCCAGGTCGAGGTGCTGCTCGGGCAGTACACCGATGGTCTGCTGGCGGC
>NZ_JASCXP010000231.1:0-11897 GCF_030010695.1 Nocardia sp. CC201C | reverse complement strand
CTCGGCCAGTACGGCATCCGGCGGGCGGTTCTGCACCTCGGGCGCATCCGCGGGCGGCGCGGCCGGGACTCCGCCGGGCCGCGGGCCGAAGGAACCGGCCTGTCCGTTCGGGCGGCGGAAGGCGCGGGCGGTGTGCTTGTCGACGTGCGGGCGGTAGACCGGGCGCGGTCCCAGGACCGGCGCGTCCGACGGCCTCAGGTTCCCCCTGTTGGCCGCCGAATCGGGCGTCTCCGCGGAGTGCGGTGGCTGCTGGTCCCCGGCACCCGATGCCGCCGGAGTGTTCTTCGATTCGGAGGTCACGCGATGAACTCTACTTGCGCCACCACGCCGTCCACCGCCTGCTGTCGAACGAATCTTGGCGCATGCCGAAGGAACTCGCTCCCGCGGCGAACATGCCGTGGTCGGCGGCGGGGCCCGGGGCGGGATGCTGCGGTGGTGTCGGTTCCGCGCCGGGCAGCTCCGAGATGGGGATCCGGCTCAGGGTGTCGTGCAGCCGCAGCGGTGCGGTGATGTGGCTCGACTGTCGCAGCGCGATCCGCGCCTGCTGCTGGGACTCCACCTCGGCCGCGCATTCGGGGCACACCGACAGGTGATGCGAGGCGCGCAGATACGCGTTCATCCGCAGCTCACCGTCCACGTACGCGGCAATGGCCTCGGTGGCCAGATGCTCGGTGGGGGCGAATCGAGGCGGACGCTTCGGCGCTCTGTCCTCGCCGTTCATATGGTGCACACCCTTCCGGAACGACCTCGGCAATGCCCGGGAACCCGGTGCCGGGAACTACGGACACACAGCCCGCAAGGTTTACCCGACCTTCGCGGCGTCGAAACGCCGCTGTGTCCCATTATGCTCGAGGTATTCGCGCAGTGCCTGCCGTCCCCGGTGGATTCGGCTGCGCACGGTGCCCAATTTCACGCCCAGGGTGGCGCCGATCTCCTCGTAGGACAGGCCCTCGATGTCACAGAGGACGACCGCCGCGCGGAACTCCGGCGCCAGCGCGTCCAGCGCCGACTGCAGGTTCGGGTCCAGATTCGCGTCGTGGTAGACCTGCTCCGGCCCCGGACCCTCGGACGGCACCCGGTCGTAGTCCTCCGGCAACGCCTCCATGCGGATGCGATTGCGGCGGCGAACCATGTCGAGGAACAGGTTGGTGGTGATGCGGTGCAGCCAGCCCTCGAAGGTCCCCGGCTGGTAGTTCGACAGGGAGCGGAAGACGCGAATGAAGGTTTCCTGGGTCAGGTCCTCGGCGTCCTGCGGGTCACCGGTCAGGCGATAGGCGAGCCGATAGACGCGATCGGCGTGCTCGCGCACCAGATCGTCCCAGGAGGGCATCATGGTGCGGTCACCGGTGGCGTCGAAGGCGGCGGTCCCGGTGAGGGGCTCGTCCGCGAAGGATTCGCCGTCCAGCGCGATATCGCTGTTCGGCAGGATCTGCTCGGGCAGATTGGCGTGTTCACGCGCCGCGTCGACCATGTGGATGGGGTTACCTCCTACTCGGGACCGTGAACGTCGGTACGGGGTACAACCGAAGGGTTGGCTCGAGTTGTTCCCGAACCGGGCTCGCGGTCGCTGGCCTGGCGTTGGCGATTACTCTTCCCGGTCCCGATGTGGCAGCCGTATGCGCAGGCTGAGGGACACCTGAGAAAATTCGCCACACCGGTCGGTCACCGGCACGCGATAGGGGCGTCGCGCCGTTAGCCTCATATCCGTGAGCCAGACTCCCGCGGCATCGAACCTGCAGCGCAACCTCGCCTACGTCGAGGAATCCGTGGCCGAGGACGATATTCTCGTCGCCGCCCGTGAACGCGCCGTCGAATTGGGCGCGTCTCCGGTGCCGCCCGCGGTCGGAGCGCTGCTCAGCATGTACGCCCAGCTGCTGGGGGCCAAGGCCGTGGTGGAGGTGGGCACCGGGGCCGGGATCAGCGGGCTGTGGCTGCTGGACGGCATGCACTCCGAGGGCACCCTCACCACCATCGACTCCGAGCCCGAGCACCAGCGGGCCGCCCGGGAGGCGTTCCGCGCCGCGGATATCGCGCCCGCCCGCACGCGGCTCATCAACGGCCGCGCCCTGGACGTGCTGCCGCGCCTCGCCGACGGGGCCTACGACCTGGTGTTCATCGACTGCGCACCGCTCGAGCACCCGCAGTATGTGGAGCAGGGCGTGCGCCTGCTCCGCGAGGGCGGCGCGATTCTGCTGCACAATGCCCTGCTCGGCGGCCGCGTGCCCGACCCGGCCCAACGCGATCCGGCCACCCAGGCGGTCCGCGCCGCCACCCGCGCCGTAGCCGAAGACCCGCAACTGACCAGCGTCCTGATCCCGGTCGGCGACGGCCTGTTGTGCGCCTCACGCGGTTGAGGACGGTCTGTTGTGCGCGTCGCGTGGTTGAGGACGGTCTGTTGTGCGCGTCGCGTGGTTGAGGACGGTGTTGTGCGCGTCGCGTGGTTGAGGACGGTCTGTTGTGCGCGTCGCGTGGTTGAGGACGGTCTGTTGTGCGCGTCGCGTGGCTGGGGACGGCCTGTTGTGCGCGTCGCGCGGTTGAGGACGGCTTGCTGTGCATCTCGCGCGCGGCTGGGGATGGGCGGTGGTGTGTCTCGCGCGGCGGAGGTCTCGCGCGGCTGAGCCCGTGGGCACCGTGCCGCGCCGACCGTGCCGCGCGTGACGCCTAGAGCGTCGCGCGGTCGCGACCGGTAGCGCCGACCGTATTCGGGTGCGTCCGTATTCGGGTGCGTCGCAATGGCTCCCGCGGCGACCGCGGCCGGTGGTGGGTCGGAGGGCGGGCGGTGTCGCGCAGGTGGCATATCGGACGGTTCGGGGCTGTGTCTGTGGGTATTGCTCGCGAGAGTCGAGTGATTCGAGAGGTGCAGACGAATGGCTATTGCCGACGGCATTGTGCGGGGAGCGTTCGCGGCGGCCGCGCGAGTGCGTGACGCCCGTGTCTTCCATCCGAACGGATTGCCGTTGACCGGTGCGCTGCATGCCGTCGACGGTGTCTACAAGCAACTGCTGGGCAGTGCGGATCGTCCTGTGCTGGCGCGGATTTCGAAGGGCGTCGGCTTGCCCGACGGGGTGCCGGACGTGCTCGGACTGGCGGTGCGGGTACTCGACCGGCACGATCGCCCGTGGGATCTGGCGCTGGCCACCACGGGCACCGGCACGCTGAGCCGGTTCGTGATCACGCCCGCGCTGGGCTGGTCGAGTGCGTACTACGGCAGTCTGATGGCGTACCGGTTCGAGGATGGTCCCGTCGAGTGGATATTCGCCGAACCCGATGCGGCCCAACCCGAATCACCGTCGCTGGGGGCGATGTCGACCCATCTGGAGGGGCACCGGCTCGGCTTCACCCTGCGGGCCGCGCCGCTGACCGGTCCCAAGCGGACACTGGCGGAGATCACCGTCGCCGCACCGGAGATCGGCGAACAGGCCGGACCCGGATTCTTCGATCCGGTGCGCAATCTGCCGCCGGAGGTGGAATTGCTGCCGCGTCCGGTGACCGCGGTGCGGAAGTGGGCGTACACGGGCAGCCGCCGCGGTCGGCACGAGACCGACGGCGTGGCGACCGCGGGTGTCGCCGGATTGCAGGGCATGACCGAGCACTGAGGCCGGGGACCGCCGGGATGGCAACTGAGGCCGTCCACCCGCCGGGATGGCAACTGAGGCCGGGTACCCGCCGGGACGCCGCCGCGTCGGGTATCGGCGTTTGTCGAACGCGCGGAATTCTGACATGCGGAGCAATGCCGCCGGGTTGAACTTGCCGCGCGGAATATCCGCGCGAGGCATGCGGCGACCGGGGGAGTGTCGGGTCTTGCGGAAGCGTTGAACGCCTGTTTAGTATGTTGAACGTGTGTTCAACCGACCAGCCGTACCGCAAGGATCCGCCGAGGATCTGAGTACTCGCGCCCGTATCCGGGACGCCGCCATCGCCGTATTCGGTGAGCAGGGCTTCGGGGTGGGCGTACGTGCGATCGCCACGACCGCGGGAGTCTCGCCCGGCCTCGTCAACCATCACTTCGGATCGAAGGACGGTCTGCGCGAGGCGTGCGACGAGCACGTCCGCGCGGTGGTGCGGGAGGCCAAGGTCGAGTCCATGGAACGGCCGTCACCGTCGGGGCTGCTGCGGCAGATCGCCGAGATCGAGGAGTACGCGCCACTCATCGCCTACCTGGTGCGCAGCTTTCAGGCCGGCGGCAGTCTGGCCACCGCCTTCTTCGAGCACATGGTCGAGGACGTCGAGCACTATCTGAGCGCCGGTATCGCGGCCGGAACCCTGCGTGCCCCCAGCGATCTCGCGGCGATGGCGCGCTTCCTGGCGACCACCAACGGCGGCGGCATGACGATGTTCCTGCAGCTCTACGCGACCGAACACCCCGGCCCCGTCGACTACCGGAAAGCCCTGCGCGAGTACGCCGACCGCATGATGCTGCCCGCCCTCGAGCTCTACACCCACGGTCTGCTGACCGACCCCATGATGCTCGACACCCTGCTCGCCCAGCGGCAGGACAACCCCCCATAGCCGACCGGATCCTGCTTTCGGCAAGGAGATTCGATGAACGCCTCGACCACCCCGACCACCCCGGCCATCTCGGTCCGGGATCTGCACAAACACTTCGGGCCGGTGCGCGCCCTGGACGGCCTCGACCTCGAGGTCGCCGCGGGGGAGGTGCACGGCTTCCTCGGACCGAACGGGGCGGGCAAGTCCACCACCATCCGCGTGCTGCTCGGCATGCTGTCCCGCACCTCGGGCGAGGCTCGGGTGTTCGGCCGCGACCCCTGGGCCGACGCCGTCGCCCTGCACCACGACATCGCCTATGTGCCAGGCGATGTCACGCTTTGGCCGACACTCAGCGGCGGGGAGACCATCGACCTGCTCGGGCGGATGCGCGGCGGCATCGACGACGCCCGGCGCGCCGAGCTGATCGAGCGTTTCGAACTCGATCCCAAGAAGAAGGCCCGCACCTACTCCAAGGGCAATCGGCAGAAGGTCGCACTGGTCTCGGCGTTCTCGTCCCACGCCAGCCTGCTCCTGCTGGACGAGCCCACCTCCGGCCTGGATCCGCTCATGGAGCAGGTGTTCAACGAGTGTGTGGCCGAGGCGGCGCGGCGCGGCTGCACCGTCCTGCTGTCCAGTCACATCCTGTCCGAGGTGGAGAAGCTGTGTCAGCGCGTGACCATCATCCGCGCCGGACGCACCGTGGAAACGGGCAGCCTGCGCGAACTGCGGCATCTGAGCCGCACCTCCATCACCGCCGAATTGACCGGTGACCCGGGCGATCTCGGCCGCCTTCCCGGTGTGGCCGACGTGAGCCTGGAGGACCACACGCTGCGCTGCCAGGTGGACGCCGAGCATCTCGGCGAACTCGTCCGTGTGCTGGGCGCGGCCGGAGTGCGCAGCCTGGTGAGCCAGCCGCCGACGCTGGAGGAACTGTTCCTGCGCCACTACTCGCACAATGGCGAGCGGGCCGCCGAGGCGGAGGCGGTGCGATGACCACCGCCGTGCTGCCGCGCCCGCGCGCGACCGAAACCGTGTTCCGGGCGGCCGATTTCGCCGGTACCGGTCAGATGCTGCGGTTGTTCCTGCGCCGCGACCGCATCGTGCTGCCGCTGTGGGTGCTGCTGTTGTCGCTGCCTTTGGGCAGTGTGTACATCGAGAGCGTCGCGTCGGTGTACCCCGACGAGGCCGGACGAGTCGGCTTCGCCCGGTCGATTCTGGCCAGTCCCGCCCAGCTCGCCATGTACGGCCCGATCTACGACACCGGTCTCGGCGCGGTCGGGATCTGGAAAGCGGGCATGTTCTTCACCCTGCTCGGCATCGCCACGATCCTCACCGTCATTCGGCACACCCGGGCCGAAGAGGAAACGGGGCGCGGGGAACTGGTGGCCTCCACCCGGATCGGACGGTTCGCCGGACTCACCGCGGCGCTGGTGCTCGGCCTCGGCGGTGCGCTCGCCACCGGCTTGCTGGGCACGCTGAGCCTGCTGGGCACGTCGGTACCCGCCTCGGGTTCACTGGCTTTCGGGCTGGCGCTGGCCGGATCCGGCGCGGTCTTCGCGGTCGTGGCGGCGGTGGCCGCGCAGGTGTCGCCGAGCGCCCGCACGGCACGCGGAATCGCGTTCGCGGTACTGGCCGCCACCTACACGCTGCGGGCCATCGGCGACGCCCGGGCCGGGGACGGGCCGACCTCGGTGCTCACCTGGCTGTCGCCGCAGGGGTGGTCGTTGCAGGTGCGGGCGTACGCGGGCGACCATTTCGCGGTGCTGCTGCTGCACCTGGTCGCGGTGATCGTGCTGACCGCCGTCGCCTACACCCTGCTGGCGCACCGCGATCTCGGCGGCGGTCTCATCGCCGAACGATCGGGCGCGCTGCGGGCGGGGCCCGCGCTGTCCGGTCCGCTGGGGCTGGCGTGGCGGCTGCAACGCGGATCACTGCTGGCGTGGACCGTCGGACTCGCGCTGTACGGGTTGGTGTTCGGCAGTGTGGTGTACGGCATCGGCGACGAACTGGGCGACAGCGAGATGATTCGCGAGCTGATCCAGCGCATGGGCGGTGCGCAGCTGCTGGAGGATGCGATGCTCAACTACGGATTCACCATGCTGAGCGTGGCCGCCACCGCCTACGCCATCTCGGCGGCGCTGCGTCTGCACGGCGAGGAGGCCGCCCAGCACGCGGAGACGGTGCTCACCGTCGCTGTCTCCCGAATTCGCTGGGCCGCATCGCATCTGGTGATAGCTCTGCTGGGTCCGGCGGTGATACTCGCCGTGGCCGGGACGGTGGGCGGGCTGGTGTACGGGCGGGCCGCCGGAGATGTGAGCGGCAAACTCGGTGCCGTGCTGGGCGCGGCCCTGGTGCAGTTGCCCGCCATCTGGCTGTTCGTCGGTGTCGTGATCCTCCTGTTCGGCGTGGCGCCGCGCTGGACCCCGGTCGCCTGGGGTGTCTTCGTCGCCGCCGTGGCGGTCTTCCTGCTGGGCGCGATTTCCGGAGCACCCCAATGGTTCCGCAATCTCGACCCCTACCAGCACGCACCGAAACTCCCGGGCGCGGAATTCACGGCCACGCCGCTGGTGATCATCACCCTGCTGGCGGCGACCCTGATCACGGTGGGGCTGTTCGGTTTCCGTCGCCGAGATCTGCGCTAGGGCAAGGCCGCTCCGAATCTCCTCGCGCGCTGTGGATTTCCGACCGGTCGGTTGCGAGCCGGGAGTCTGTGAACTCGGGCCGAGGTCTGGATTTCCCCACCTGGACGGTGGTACACGAATGGTGGGGGAATCGAAGGATGAGGAGGTGCGGCAATGTACGAAGGGGCAATCCTCGGCGCGCATCTGCCGTCGGGATGGCTGTGGCCCGCGCTGATCCTGTTCGGCGGCGTGCTTTTCGTGGCACTACTGGTGCTGCTGCTGGTCAGCGGGGCGCGGTTCGACGACCATCAGGGTGGTATCTCGCCGACCCCGACGCCGGGATCGTGCGCCCCGTTCTGCACCGAACCGGTGTACGCCCCCGCTCACCAGCGCTGAATCGGCGCGGTGAGGATTACCTCACCGCCGTGGCGGCTACTCCATCGGTGAGATCGACGGATGGGGTGTGCCATGGTGCAGCGGTTTCCGACCGTGGTGGGGTTGTACCTGCGTGAAGGTCAGCGGTGGCGGCGCATCGCCGAGTTCCGGGTGAATACGGAGGGGCACGCCATGTTGCGCGCCATCGATCCGGTCGAGGGACTGGTCGGCCGCGTCTGGTTCCAGCAGGGCGTCGGCATCCTCGGCGAACAGCGTACGGTGCTGCCCGGCGCGGGCGTGGAATTCCTACGGGCGCTGTTGCAGCCCTTCGGATTCCGTGACTACCTCTTCCGTGACGACAGCGTACCGGCCGAGGCGGGCGCACGGCCGCGCCCCGGCCGCGCCCGGTCGCACGGCGCGAGTGCGGGCCGCAACGGCTCCGGCGACCGGCACTGCGCTAGAGACTATTGGCCAGCAGCGCGTACTGCGCGGCCGCCTTCCGCTGCACCGACGGCTCCGAATCCGCGTTGACCAGCGCCACATACCGCTTGTAGGACACATAGCAGCGGTACACGCCGTCGCCGCTGCTCGAGCGCGGCAGCCGCATGCATGTCGTATCGGGCACCCGTTCCGGCGCCGATCCGCTCACCCAGCGCTCGCCGAGACTGCCGATCAGCCCGTCGATCAGATTCCGCCCGGCGGCGGCGTCACGCACCCGGAACAGGACGTTCTCCTCGGTCAGGCTCATGGCGTCGAGGTCGGTGTCGTCGACCAGCTGCTGCCGTTTGGCCTGATCGGGCGCACCCAGCACCAGCGCGTTCGGGCCGTAGACCGCGAAGTCGTCCGGATTCGGGGTGTGCCCGTCACGGCTGTCCACCAGGGTCCGCGCCAGCATCCGGTCCGGATCGACGGGCACATCGTCCACCCGATCCGCGGGCGTGGGCTCGAAGGCGTCCACCAGCGGCACCTGGGCGTCCAGGGTCTTGCGCGCCCACGACACCAGGTCCTGTTCGTCGGCACGCGGCCGGGACGCGAACACCGCGATCACGAACTCCTTGCGCGGCATGGTCATTCCGATATTCGGCACGCCCGGCCGCCAATGCGCGAAGGCATCGGGGTATTCGGCGATGGTCAGCTTGCGGTTCTGCTCGCGCGCCACGTCGAAATCGGCGTCCTCGAGTTCCCGCGCGGCCAGCTTGGCGGCGTCCTCCGACGGGAAGCGCAGCAGTCGTACGGTCACCGTGGTGCTCGTCGGATCGGGCGCGTCCGAACCCGCCGGATCGGGCTTGTCGGAACCGCTGGCCGCATAGCCCGCGATGAAGCCGCGATTCTCCAGAATCGGCCGCGACACCCCGGACAGATGGCTCACCTCGACCACCGTGTCCGCATCGGGCAGCACGATGCCGCCGCGACCCACCGTGAGCGACGGATCGATCCGCACCGCGGGGGTGACCGCCTCGGCCATGCGCATACCCTCCAGCACCGGGCCGGAGCCGTCGGCGCGCTCCGGATAGGTGAAGCGGTCGACCGGATAGGAGCCGGTGTCGAGGGTGCGGACGTCGATCTCGCCCGCCGTGGGCGTGCCGGACACCCCGCATCCGGTGAGTAGGGCCGTCACGGCCAGACAGGTCGCGGCGGTGGCGGCACGTGCGGCGCGTCCCATGATGCTCCCTCCCGCGCTGCCGAGCGGCGCGCGTCACCCACTCGATTCTCTGGCCGCGAGCGGGCGGCTGTCCAGCTAAACCCAGATGCCCTTGCCGACGGTCACCACACCGCCGTTGCTCACCGCGAACCGTTCCCGATCCCGTTCCAGATCCACGCCGATGATCTCGCCCTCCGAGACCACCACGTTCTTGTCCAGGATGGCGTGCCGCACCACCGCGCCGCGCCCGATCCGCACGCCCGGCATGAGCACACTGCCCTCCACCGTCGCGCCGTCCTCCACGAACACATTCGAGAACAGCACCGAATTGCGGACCGTGGCCGCCGACAGAATGCTGCCCGCGCCCACGATCGACTCCTGCGCCAGGCCGCCGCGGCCGAACTTGGCCGGAGGCAGGTTCTCGGCCGCGCCCCGAATCGGCCAGTGCCGGTTGTACAGGTCGAACACCGGATCCACCGACACCAGATCCATATGCGCGTCGTAGAACGCGTCGATGGTGCCCACATCGCGCCAGTAGCCCCGATTGCGTTCGGTGGATCCGGGAACGTCGTTGCGGGCGAAGTCGTAGACCGACGCCTGCCCGGCGCGCACCAGCCCCGGGATGATGTCGCCGCCCATATCGTGATCGGAGTCGGTGTTGTCGGCATCCGCGCGAATGGCGTCCACCAGCACCTTGGTGGTGAAAACGTAATTGCCCATGGAGGCGAAGGTGGCGTTCGGGTCGTCCGGGGTGCCCGGCGGATGCACCGGCTTCTCCAGGAAGCCGATGATGCGACCGGACTCGTCGGAGTCGATGCAGCCGAAGGCGCTGGCGGTGCTGCGCGGCACCCGAATCCCCGCGACCGTCACGCCCGCGCCGGATTCGATGTGATGCGACACCATCTGCTCGGGATCCATGCGGTACACGTGATCCGCGCCGAAGACCACGATGTACTCCGGATCCTCGTCGTAGATGAGGTTCAGCGACTGCATGATGGCGTCGGCGCTGCCGGTGTACCAACGCGGGCCCAACCGCTGCTGCGCGGGCACCGGGGTGATGTACTCGCCGCCGAAACCCGACAGCCGCCAGGTCTGGGAGATGTGGCGGTCCAGGGAATGCGACTTGTACTGGGTGAGGACGCAGATCCGCAGGTATCCGGCGTTCACCAGATTCGACAGCACGAAGTCGATGAGGCGGTAGGCCCCGCCGAACGGCACCGCGGGCTTGGCCCGGTCCATGGTGAGCGGGAAGAGTCGCTTGCCCTCGCCACCGGCGAGCACGATCCCGAGTACGTGCGGCTGGCTCCTCACACCCCCAACCTACAGCGTCAGGGTGTCTGCGACGTGCCAGCGAGACGCCGCCCGCCTTACGGATAATCAGACAAATCCGCCGCCATCTCGAGACACGCCGTAGACCCGCTGTGACGCGGCCCGGACAATCCGTACAGAGCTTGGTGGCGATTCGGTCGAGCGTTTAGGTTGGAGCGCGTGGAATACGGCGCGGACGGTGGACGCGAACTGCGCGTCGCCATGATGACCCGCGAATACCCGCCCGAGGTGTACGGCGGGGCGGGCGTGCACGTCACCCAGCTGGTGCCGCGGCTGCGGCGGCTGTGCGACGTCACCGTGCACTGTATGGGGGTGCCGCGCACCGACGCCGTCGTGCATCAGCCCGATCCCATGCTGTACGCGGCCAATTCGGCGCTGCAGATGATGTCGGCGCAATTGCGTATGGCCGATGCCGCGGGCGGGGCCGACGTGGTGCACTCGCACACCTGGTACACCGGGCTGGCCGGGCATCTGGCGGCCGAACTGTACGGGATACCGCATGTGCTCACCGCGCATTCGCTGGAACCGCGGCGGCCCTGGAAGGCCGAACAGCTGGGCGGGGGATACCGGCTCTCGTCCTGGTCCGAGCGCAATGCCATGGCCGCCGCCGATGCCGTGATCGCGGTGAGTTCCGGGATGCGGGCCGACGTCCTCGACGCCTATCCGGATCTCGATCCCGAGCGAGTGCACGTGGTGCACAACGGAATCGACGCGCAGACCTGGCATCCCGGCGGCCCGCCCGAGGGGGTGCGCGACGTACTGGCCGAACTGGGGGTGCGCCGGGACCGGCCGATCGTGGCCTTCGTCGGGCGCATCACCCAGCAGAAGGGCGTCTCGCACCTGCTGGCGGCGGCGCGGCGACTGGACCCGGACATCCAGCTGGTGCTGTGCGCGGGCGCGGCGGATACGCCCCGGCTGGAGGCCGAGGTGGCCGAATCGGTGCGGGAGCTGAGCCGACGACGCGGCGCGGTGTTCTGGGTGCGGGAGATGTTGCCCACCGAGATGGTGCGGCAGATCCTTGCCGCGGCAAGCGTTTTCGTCTGTCCCTCGGTGTACGAGCCGCTGGGGATCGTGAATCTGGAAGCCATGGCCTGCGGGACCGCGGTGGTGGCGTCGGATGTGGGCGGCATTCCGGAGGTGGTGTCCGACGGGGTGACCGGGCGGCTGGTGCCCTACGACGCGCACGACACCGTGGGCTTCGAGGAGGCGCTGGCCCGCGTCATCGAGTCCGTCGCGGGCGATCCGGTGACCGCCGAGGCCATGGGCGCGGCCGGAAGAGCCCGCGCCATAGCCGAATTCGACTGGAACCGGATCGCCGCGCAGACGGTTCGGGTCTACGACCGGGTGCGCAAGAGCTAGAAACGCGCGGTGCCGGGGCGCACGACGCGCGTGCTCGCCGCGGTGCCGTGGCCGAACTCGATGCCGTGTCCGATGCGTGCTGT
>NZ_JASCXP010000230.1:0-11901 GCF_030010695.1 Nocardia sp. CC201C | reverse complement strand
TACTCGGAGGCAGGCGCCGGATGATTCAGGTCGAACACCTGATGGTCCATTGATTCCCGGCCCAGAGGGGCGGACAGCCCGGCCGAATCTAAATGTTTTCGACAGGCCAATTTTGCCCGCGAGCACATTGTGGCAGGGTACTTATAACAACGTGATGAAGAACGTCTGCACGCCGTGGCTCGAATCTCGGCAGGACGGCCCATCGCAAGCCGATATCCAGGCGGATGAGAACCAGCCGCCCAAAATCGAACCCTTCTACCCGGGATGGCCGAAATCCTGACACCATCACCGGGTCTTGCCACGAGAGTTGAAGTGAGGTAACGATGTCGTCCCCGCAGAGCAAATTCGATGAACTCGGCCTGAAGGTACAGCGCGCCCAGTACGCGATGGAGCAGATCCGCGGCGTGGGCATTGTCGACGGGGTGCGAGTGGAGGTGGATGCCGAGAACCGGCTGCTGTCGATCAATATGCGGGGCGCGGAGTTCGTCCTCGCGGCCTACAAGGCAGCGGTGGAGGCGAAGTCCGCCAAGGTTGCCGAGGCCATGCGAGAGGTGCTGGAGGACCCGACCGTCGACGCCACCTTGAAGTTCGCCGAGGCCAATGGTTCGAGGCTGGAGCGCGACCGGCTCGAGCGACAGCAAGCGGCGACGAGAACGGCCGACCCGTTCGATGAGGAGGCCGAGTGGTACACGGCTACCCGCCGAACGATCACCGATTCTCTCTACGGAGACTGATCCGGGCGGACCGTCGCCACTGAAATCAGTCGCCCGGTCCCCGACACCAATCAACGCCGAAGCTCCTCGCGGCATTGTTCCTCGGTTTTGACAGCTACGCAGTCCCACCACTCCCGCTGCACATCCCCGGACGTCGGCGGTTCTCCACAACGCTGACCGCACCGGTCGGCCCCGATCACCGGGGCACCATCGGGCCAGCGGCAGACACCCGAGGCATCGCAGGTGTAACCGCGGCCGTAAGGGTCGGGCGAATCCGTGCTGGTCGGATCAGCTCCGGACTGGGACTCCTCTTCGAGGTACCGCTCACCACCACGGGTGTCGAAACACCACTGGGAAAACCGAAGGGTGCCGTCGCTCCAGCGGGCGGGGCCGGGGGTTCCTTCCAGACATTCGAGGACGTAGGGCTCGGCAGCGGGGGGCGGCGGGGGCTGCTCGTCAGACAGGGGTGCCTGCGGCGTCGATTCGGGGATGAGGGTTGGTGCAGGTGCTGTCGGAATAGCCGGGGCTGATGACTGACCGGTCTCCAGCACTTCGGCGGGTGGCGCATCCGACACGCTGTGGGTCGGGGGGACAGTGCGGGGATCGGCATCGCAGCCGACCGTGAACAGAGCCGCCACGGCAGCGAGGCATATCACTATTTGACGCACACGAACGATCATCAAGCTGCCTCCTCGCTGTTCGGTCTATCGGCGAGGAAGCTGACGACGTTTCCGGAGTGAAGCGGCATCACGGCCGTAACACTCGCCCCCACTGCCCATTCCCCCTAGAATCACCTGCCGGACAAAGCTTTTGACATTCACATCCCGGACGGTCGACCATCGACCTTCCAGACACACGACGAGCGGGGGACGAACTTGGCGACCGACAGCATGCGGCTGCGCGATGTGCTGAAGCTTATCGAGGCCGGGAGTATGCAGCTGCCGGACTTCCAGCGCGAATGGAAGTGGGACGATCAGCGGATTCGGGAACTCATCGCCACCGTCACGCTCGACTACCCGCTCGGTGTGGTCATGACGTTGGAAACCGGTGGGGAGACCAGCTTTCGGGCGCGGCCGCTGGCTGGTGCGGAGGTCGCCGAATCGGTGGAACCGAGTCTGCTCCTGCTTGACGGACAGCAGCGGCTCACCTCGCTGTTCCAGGCGCTGCACGTCGAGCTGCCGGTGCAGACCACCGACAGTCGGCGTGCACCGATCGAACGGTGGTACTACATCGACATCGGCAAGGCGGTCGGCGCGGAATCCGAGCGGGACGACGCGATCGTCTCGGTGCCCAAGGACAAGGTGCTGCGCAGCAGCTACGCCCGTCGGGGCGAGGTGGATCTGACCACCCTGGAGGGGGAGTGCGCGGCCGGGTACTTCCCGCTGCACATCATCTTCGACACCGACAAGTCACACGAGTGGCAGCGGGCGTTCGTCATGCTCGACGGCGATACGAACTGGCCGCTGTGGTCACGTTTCGAGAAGTCGGTCATCGCGCACGTGCGCGAGTTCCTGATTCCGATGATCAAGCTGCCCGCCTCGACCCGAACCGACGCCGTGTGCTCGGTGTTCGAGCGGGTCAATACCGGCGGCGTGCCGCTCAATGTCTTCGAACTGCTCACCGCGACCTACGCCGGGAACCGTGATTACACCGCCGCGCACGGCGGCGACTACTACGAGTTGCACGCGGTGTGGGAGGACATTCGCAAAAGCCTCGCCAATGACTTCACGGTCTTCAGCGATCCCGACAACAACGGCTCCGACGGATTGCTGAACAGCGAGTTCCTGCAGGCCGTCACACTGGTCTCGACCTATGAGCGCAAGCAGCGCGGGCGCACCGCGGGCGTCTCCTGCAAGCGACGCGACCTGCTCGAACTCCCCCTCACCGATTTCGACCGACTGCATCCGATCCTGCACAAGGCCTTCGCGTGGGTGGCGGACTTCCTCGCCGAACAGTTCATCGTCCACCCCGCCGACCTGCCCTACCGCAGCCAGCTCATCCCGCTCGCGGCCGTGCGTGCCATCGTCGGCGAACGCCTCGACGACACCGAGATGCGGGAGCGGGTCGCCCGCTGGTACTGGTGCGGTGTACTCGGCGAAATGTACGGCGGCTCAACGGAAAGCCGATTCCCGCGCGATGTGGAACAGCTCGTCGCCTGGACCGACCCGACCGCGCCGGTACCCGACACCATCGCCGAGGCGGTGTTCCTGGACGAGCGGCTCGACACCCTGACCACCCGCAACAGCGCCGCGTACAAGGGCATCATCGCGCTGCTGGCCAAGCAGGGGGCGGTGGACTGGTACTACAACGACGGGCCGTTCACACCGGCGTCGCTGCTGCAGCACGCGGTCGACATCCATCAGGTCTTCCCGAAGAAGTGGCTCACCGGCGGGCGCGCGGACAAGCGCGCGAACTCGATCGTCAACAAGACCCCGCTGTCCTACCGGGCCAGCCGCAACCTGGTCGGTGCGCCGAGCACCTACCTGCCGGTGCTGGCCAGCGAATCCGGCAGCCGCGACGAATGGTTCGACGACATCGTCGCCACCCACCTGATCGACCCCGACACCCTGCGCGCCGACGACTTCGCGGCCTTCTACGCCGACCGCTCCCGACAGCTGCTCGGCCTGGTCTCCGCGGCCATGGGCCGCGGCACCGTCACCCGCGAAGCCGTGGAGCGCTGACCGTGGCCGAGCACCCCACCCCCGACGACATCGCCGCGCTGGCCAACACCAGCATGCCGCTGGTGAAACTGTTGGAGTTCTTCCACTTTCGCGTCCGGGACCTGGAATCCATTCCAGCGATCTCGGCCCAGCTGGCCGCCGCCGAGCTCACCACCGAGCCGCCGTTCGCCGAGTGCAAGCACAAGGCCATGCTGCGGATCGTCCCGGCCGGCGGAGCCGACGACACCCCGGATGACGACGCCGAGGACGACCTCGAACCGGACATTCTGCCTCGGCAGCGCTTCACAGTGGGCGAACTCGCCACCAAGCTGGAGTCGGTGTCGTCGGCCGACAGTCTGGCGCACGCGCTGACGCTGATGCGGACCAAGGGCTACTCCCAGATGCCGGTCGTCGACGGCGGCTCGGCACTGAAGGGGGTGGTCACCTGGGATGCACTGGCGCTGTTGAAAGACCGGCACCTCGAGTGGACTCTCGCCAATGCCATGGACACCGAGCCACCGACGGCCGAGGCCCATGCCGACCTCTTCCAGCGCCTGCCGGAACTGTGTCACCGAGGCTACCTGCTGGTTCGGGACAACTGCGGGCAGCTGACCGGCATCGTCACCTCCGCCGACGTGGCCGACCGCTTCCACACCATGGCCCTGCCGTTCTTCCTGGTCGGTGAGATCGAAACACTGCTCCGCCACTGCCTGCGCAATCTCGACCCGGACAACGTCAAGGCCATTCAGGGCAACAATGGCTCCGGCAAGGTCGACGACCTCATGTTCGGCGGCTATGTGCAACTGCTCGGTATGGGTCACAAGAAGCCGACTCTGGCGGCGCGGGCCGACGCCAACTGGAAAAAGCTCAACTGGCCCACGGTCGACCGCGCCCTGTTCGTGCACCGACTGAACGAGGTCAAGCGCATCCGCAACGCGATAGCGCACTTCGACCGCACCCCACCGACCGAGGCCGAGCTGACCGAGCTGCGCCAGTTCCGGTCGCTGCTCAAACAACTGGCGTGAGCCGCAGCGTTGCCCTCACCTGTCGTTTCCTCGCGATAATGTGTACGCAACCATTGAGCATCGAAGCTACATGCCTGGTCAACCCACGGTGCACCGAACAATGATGAACAACTGCGCCGCCGAGACCGGCGGGAGGGGATAGGTGATGGACCAGCGTCCGCTGCTGCGCGACCTCATCGACATCAAGGAACACGTCGCCGGGTCGGATTACGTGCTCACGCTCGCGGACGCGGTGACCGAGGAGGGCTCCACCAAGGCTGTCGAAGACTATGTGCTCACCGAGCGGCTGCTCGGTAACTTCGACGAAGCCCTGTCGCTGATCAGGTCGGCGCTGGACGGCGACACCTCCAAGCCCGCCTTCCTGCACGGCTCGTTCGGTTCCGGTAAGTCGCACTTCATGGCCGTGCTGTACGCGCTGCTGTCGGCGAATCCGGCGGCCCGGTCGCGCGCCGAGTTCGACCCGGTGCTCACCAAGCACGAGTGGCTGCTGTCGGAGAACAAGAAGTTCCTGATGGTGCCGTATCACATGATCGACGCCAAGGCCATGGAGCAGCGCGTGCTCGGCGGCTATGTGGACTTCGTCCGCGCCAAGCACCCGGACGCGACCATCCCGCCGGTGTACCGCACCGACGCGTTGTTCACCGACCTGCGGCAACTGCGCGCGACCATGGGCGAGGAACAGTTCCTCGCGGCGCTGAACCGCGATTACGCCACCGCCGAGGACGACGAGTGGGGCGAGTCGGCGGCATTCTGGACCAGCCAGCGGATCGACACGGCACTCACCGCCGACGAGGCACAGGACGCCAGCGGGCTCAATCTGGTGAACCCGACCACGCCGCGGGAACTGCGCGCCAAGCTCGTGCACGATGCCGGAACAACGCTGCTGCCCGGCTTCACCCGCCGCGCCGCCGAGGACGAGAGCGGATTCATCTCGCTCGACGCCGGGCTCAGTGTGATCGCGGCGCACGCGAAATCGCTGGGCTACGACGCCATCATCCTGTTCCTGGACGAGCTCATCCTGTGGCTGGCCAGCCTCATCCACGACGAGAAGCGCGTCGCCCGGGAAGCCAGCAAGATCACGAACTTTCGGGAAGGCGGCGACGCCCGCCGCGCCATTCCGATCATCTCCTTCATCGCCCGACAGCGCGACCTGCGCGAACTTGTCGGCGAGGAGCTCGCGGGCGCGGCCGAATCCGCCATCCAGGACGCACTCAACCACGCCTCCGGCCGCTTCGACCTGATCAGCCTCGAGGACCGCAATTTGCCGCAGATCGCGCACGCCCGGCTGCTGAAGCCCCGCGACGCCGCGGCCGCACAGCAGATCGCGGGCGCGTTCGAACAGACCAAGAAGCTGGGCCCGAAGGTATGGGACACCCTGCTCGGCTCGGATGAGAGCACCACCGGCGCGGACGAGGCGTCGTTCCGGCTGAGCTACCCGTTCTCCCCCGCCTTCCTCGACACCCTGGTCCACATCTCCGCCGCCCTGCAACGCTCGCGCACCGGCCTCAAACTGATGGGGCAGCTGCTCGCCGACCATCGCAACGAACTGCGGCTCGGTGACCTCGTTCCGCTCGGTGACCTGTACGAGCAGCTCACCCGAGGCGGCGACCGGCCGTTCGTCGCCGACAAGAAGGTGCTGTTCGACGCCGCCGACAAGCTGTACAAGACCAGGCTGCGGCCCTATCTGCTGAGCACGTGCGAGGTCACCGAGGACGATATCGACGCGTACGTGAACCGCCGCGAGACGATCACGGATGTGAAGCTGGCGGGCAACTGCAAGAAGTTCGTCGGTCAGAACCGGCTCGCGTGCACGGTGCTGCTCGCCGCCCTCGCCCCGAGTGTCCCGGCCCTGCGGGACTTGACCATTCGGCGGCTCGGCGCGCTCAATCACGGCTCGATCACCACCATGATCCCAGGCCGTGAAGAAGGCGTCATCAAGGACATGATCGCCGAGTGGGCGGCGCGGTTCCCGGAGATCAAGGCGGTCGGCACCGACGCCAATCCCGGTGTGCGCCTGGAACTCTCCGGCGTCGACGTGGAAATGGTGATCGCCAACGCCGAGGTCAACGACAACCCGCCCAACCGCGCGACGCTGGCCCGCGACCTGCTCTGTGAGGAGCTCGGCCTCGACCGCGCCAACGGCCGCTTCGACGCCGACGAACTGCGCTTCGTCTGGCGCGGGTCGAACCGCGTGGTGGAGGTGGTCTTCGGCAATGTCAGCGATGAGGACAACCTGCCGAACCACGACCTGCAACCGACCATCGAGGGACGGTGGCGGATCGTCATCGACCTGCCCTACGACGAGGGCGCGCACAGCCCCGTCGAGGATGCCGAGCGCATCCGACGCCTGCGCGAGCAGCAGGGCGACAACCACCCACGGACCGTGGCCTGGCTGCCCACCCACCTGACCAAGCCGCGGTGGGAGGACTTCCGCCGCCTGCTGGTGATCACCAAAGCGCTCGCGGACCCCTACCGGTTCGACACCCAGTACGCACAGCATCTCAACCCCGACAATCGCGCCAGCGCCAAGCAGCTGCTGGAATCCCAGCGCGACACCCTGCGCAAGAACGTGCTCGCCACCTTCAAACAGGCGTACGGCCTGGCCGAACGCAAGCCCAACGACGTCACCGACGACCTCGCGCAGCACTTCCACCCGCTGCCGGATATCGATGGGCTGACGGTCTCCATCGGCCAGTCGCTGCACGACGCGATCCGCACCATCGCGAGCAAGCTGCTCGCCCACCAGTTCCCCGACCATCCCGTGCTCGACGCGGACGCGAGCGGCACGGCCGTCAAGCTGTCGGACGCGAAAACGGTGTTCACCCATGTGCGTGCGGCGGCGGAGGCTCGCGACGGCCGGGTCGAGGTGCCGTCCAAGGACCGCCCGCTCATGCGCCGCGTCGCCGAACCGCTCGGGTTGGGCCAGCAGAAAGAAGCCTATTTCGAACTGTCCCGCCGCTGGGCCGACCACTTCCGCAGGACCGCCCAGCATGAGGGCGTCACCGGCGACATCTCGGTGATCGCGCTCACCGACTGGACCGACCTGCCGCAACCGCGCGGTCTCGAATCCCATATCGCGCACCTGGTGATCGCGTCGTTCGCGGAAATGGACGACCGCGTATGGGTGCGCGGCGGTGTGCCCATCGACGCCCCGGAACTCAACAAGATTCAGTCGGGCGATGCGCTGCGCACCCAGCCGCTGCCCAGCGAGTCCGACTGGGACGCCGCCCGCCATCGCTTCGAGGTCATCTTCGGAGCCAAAGCGCCGACACTGCGACGCGGTGGGCTGGTGCAGCAATTCGCGCGCCAGATCTCCGAGACCGCGAACAGACACCGCGATCCCGCGACGCGACTGGTCGAACAACTGGAGAAGCACGCCGATTTCCTCGGCCTCGACGACACCGACCCGCACGAGCGCCTCGCCCTCGCTCGCCGCTGTGTGGACCTGCTGACCACGCTCACCACCACTGGCGGCGGCTCCACCGGGGCCAAGAAGACCGTCGAAGCGCTCGCCCGCTTCGACCTGGCCGAGGTGAACCCGGATCGCTACGCGACCTCGATCAAATCAGCCGAGCAGGTGATCTCCGCGCTGACCCACACCGCGTGGGGCAACCTCGCACAGGCGCGCTATCTCGGCCCGGAAGGCGCGGCGCTGCTGGACTCGCTGCGCGGCGTCGCCCGCGCCGACCAGCGCTCCGCCGATCTGGCGCAGGCGCTGCGCGACACCGACGCCAAGGTCACCGCGCTGTCCACCCAACGGTTGCGCGAGGAGGCGGAACGGGCGCGGTCGACACCGCCGCCCGCGGCCCGCGCGGCCCAGGGCACCGATGTCCAGCCCGCGCCCGACGACGTGGACCTCGGTACGCCCACGAGCACACCGCCGCTGATCGGCCGCTTCACGCTACCCGCCGCCGCGCCGAGCGATCGCCGCTCCGGTTCGCATACCACTCGCTCGGGTGAGCACACCACCACCGCCGCCGCGGCCGTGGAGACCTTCGCCGCGGATATCGCCGCGCTCGCCGCCACCGACCCCTCGGCGCGCATCGAGATCGTGTGGCGGGTCGTCGAATGACGCAGACCACCGCGACGACAGCCCTGCGGCTATCGAGAGCGACTGTCGCACAGTACCTCTCCGCGCACAAACGGCTCCGAGAGGTGCTGGCCGCCGATACCGCCGTCACACTGCTGCTGCGCGGTGAACCGGTGTGGGACGGTGACGCGATGCTGCCGCTCACCGAGGGACGCCGCGTGCGCGTGGTCGCGGCGCCGTCACCGCTGGCCGTCCACGAAACCGTGCTGGCTCACGCGCACGAGGCAGCGCCGGACCCGCAGCTGCTGGTCGTGCTCACCGATGTCGAAGAGCACGACCTCGATCCGGCCATCCTCGCCCGCACCTACCGCGGCCGTGTCCACACCGTCGACCGCTGGGACATCGTGCGGGAGATGTTCGGGGCCACCGCGATCGACGCCCGCCTCCGCCGCGAGGGCTGGGCCTGCGAGGCACTGCTGGACGCGGCGGGCGCGCAACGCTGGCCGAATACGCTGGCGGGCGGCGTGGTGTCGCGCACCCCCGCCCTGGCGGCGCTCACGACACGGCGGCTGGGACTCGGCCATATCGGCGACCGGGTCGACCCCTTCCGGCTGCTGGACTGGTCCCGACGCGCGGGCGGGGCGCAACTGCTGCTCGACCTGCGACCGGCGGAGCGTGCGGGGATCAGCGAATTCCTCAGCGAGAAGGAACAATCCGGACCCACCGGCCGCGTACTGGTGGCGCTGGCCGAAACCGGACATGCGCTGGAAGCCGTCGCCTACGGTCTGCTGTGCGCGGCCCTGTGGACGCATGCGACGCCCAGCAATCCCGTCTATCAGGCGCGCGGTCGGGTGGAACGCTGGCTCGGCGACCATCCGCCCGCCCCCGGCGAGGCGCTGGACCGGCTGCTCGTGGCCTTCGGCCGAACCTGCGAGGACTACATCCGCGTTGTGCTGGCCAAGGCCCGCACCGTGGCCGAACTCGGCGATGAGATCGACGAATCCGCTCAGCAGGCCCGTCGCATCACCGACACCGTGCTCAGCCAGGCGGATCGTCTGGTGCGGCAGTTCGGGGCCGGGGACGCGGCGGCGGCCAGCCCGATCCTCACCACCGGGCTGGAGGCCCGGTTCACCGCGGTCGGGCACGCGTTCGGGCGCGGTACGCGCGCGGAGGTGGACGCGGCGGTGAACGCCCTGCGCGACCATGACCTCGCCGCCGACCACAAGGTCCGCATCAGCCGGGTCCGGATGGCGCAGCGCCTGGCCCGCTGGCTGGACAGCGACCCCGACCCCACCGCACACACCGTGGCGGACGCACTCGACCGGCAGTTGCACGACACCGCGTGGGCGGACCGCGCCCTGGACTACCTCGACGCGGGCGGCGACGACGAGCCGACGCTGCGGATCGCCTACCGGTCCATCGCCTCCCGTGCCCGCACGCTGCGGCGGGCGTTCGACCAGGAATTCGCGAAAACGCTCGCCGTCTGGACCGAGTCCGGTACCGATCCCGGCACCATGTTGACCGTCGAATCCTTCCTGCACCGTGTCGTGCGCCCGCTGGCGGCCGCACACCGGGTGCTGCTGCTCGTCGTCGACGGTATGAGCGCAGCCATCGCCACCGAACTCGCCGGTGAACTGCGCAGCGCCTTCGCCGAATACGATCCGCTGCCAGGTGCGGGCACACCGTACCGGCGCAGCATGGCGGCGGCATTGCCGAGCGTGACCGCCGTGTCCCGCACATCGCTGTTCGCCGGACAACTGATGAAGGGCGATCAGAAGGTCGAGGAGCGGGTGTTTCCCGCACACCGATTCTGGGGCGCGAAGCAGGCCGAGGTCTTCCACAAGAACGATCTGCGCAGCGAACCCGGCGACCGCTTCGGCGCGGACCTGCACGCCGCCCTCGCGAATCCGGACTGCCATGTGGCGGTGGTGCTGAACACCATCGACGACCGCCTCGGCAAGGAGCACAAGCTCGACGACTCCGGCTGGGAATCCCGGGAGATCGGCGATCTGCGCGCTCTGGTGAGCGCCGCCGCCGCACAGGGCATGGTCGTGCTCATCACCAGCGACCACGGACATGTCATCGACCGGCACGGCGTCCCGGTCGCGGCGGACCGCATCGAATCCGCCCGGCATCGGCTCCCCGCCGCCGAACACGACCGGCTCGCGGAGAACGAGGTCGCGCTGCACGGTCCGCGCGTGGTGTGGCCGGAACCCGGATCGTCCATTGTAGCGTTGTGGGACAACGACTCCCGCTACACCGCACAGAAGGCGGGATATCACGGCGGCGCGAGCCTCGCCGAGATCACCATCCCGGTGCTCGCCTTCCTGCCCTTCGGCGCCACCCCGCCGAAAGGCTGGCGCGAACTCGGCGACCAGCGGCCCGCGTGGTGGAAGGACGACGCGGACACGCTGCCGAGCGCCGAGACGGCAGCTCCCACCGAGCGGGTCAAGCGGGTGAGCCGAAAGGCCGTCGAGAAGCTCGAGAATCAGATGCTGCTCGATATACCGGCCGCGCCCGAACCCGACCTCGAGCCCGAGCCGCTCGCCAGCGCCACCGACACACTCGTCAGCCGACTGTTCGCCTCCCCTGTTTTCGAGGCGCAGCTCGAACAGTTGGCACGCAAACCGGCCCTCACCAAGTTGGAGAAGGCCATTCGTGCACTGCTCGACGGGCCGCAGACGACCACGGCCATCGCGCAGCGGGTCGGCGACCCGCCGACCCGCGCGCACGGCTTCGCGGCGATCCTCGGCCAACTGCTCAATGTCGATGGCGCGCAGGTCCTCGAAACGCGCGGCGACGGACGGACACTGCGCCTGCATACCAAGCTGCTTCGCGACCAGTTCGACATCCGATGATGGGGCCGCAGACCGCCGCCGGGCCGCCGGACCGGACAGAACGCCCGGCGGGCGTACCGCATGGGCAGCTCCAGCCGTGCGAAACTGGGGCACGTGAGTAGCGTGCAGCCCCTGCCGGTCAGTGCGGCCCGTCGCCGCGCCGTGATCGACGCCCTCCGCCGCGGAGCGGTGCCCGACACCGGACTCGACCTGCTCGCCACCGGACTGGACCGGTTCGAGGCGGTGCTGGATTCCGAACTGGACACGGTCGAGTCCGGATCGGCGGTGTTCAAGGCGGTGCGCGGCGAATACGGGTCGGGTAAGACCTTCTTCGCCCGGTGGCTGGGAGAACGCGCCAAACGGCGCAACTTCGCCGTAGCGGAGGTGCAGATCTCCGAGACGGAGACTCCGCTACACCGACTGGAGACGGTGTACCGCCGACTCACCGAACGGCTGACCACGGCCAGTTTTCCGCCGAGTGCGCTGCGTCAGATCGTCGACGCGTGGTTCTACGCCCTGGAAGAGGACGCGCTCGCCCATGGGGCGGCCGACGAGGAGCTGCCCGCCGCGGTCGACGAGCTGATGAGCGCGCGGCTGGCCGAAGTATCCCGGCACGCACCGGCTTTCGCCACGGCA
>NZ_JASCXP010000229.1:0-12019 GCF_030010695.1 Nocardia sp. CC201C | reverse complement strand
GACAACCGTGCCCCGCCGTGGGTTGCGGCGGGGCACGGGAAGCAGATGCGGGCGGGAGTCAGCGGCGGCGGATGGTGCGCTGCATACCCTTCATCTTCGCGCCGGTGGGCATGGGGCCCTTGGGCAGCGCCGGGCCGCCTCGGGTGGCGAGCGCGGACAGGCGGCCCTCGATGAGTTCCATGCGCTTGGCGTCGATATTGCGGGGGAGTTTGGTGAGGAAACGCTGCAGGTCCTTCAGCGCGACCTGGCCCTCGTCATTGCCGATGACGATGTCGTAGATGGGGGTGTCGCCGACCAGGCGGGCGACCTTCTTCTTCTCCTGGGCGAGCAGCGACTTCACCCGGCCCGGTGAGCCCTCCGCCACCAGGATCACCCCGGGTAGGCCGATGACGCGGTGTACGGCGTCGAGCTGAGTGGTGGCGGCGACACCGGGAGTGACACGCCATTTGCCCTGCAGGTTGTCCAGCACCCACGCGGCCGCGCCCGCCTGCCCCTCCGCCTTGGCGTAGACGTTCTTCTGCACGCGACGGCCGAAGATGATGAACGCCGCCAGCGCGCCGAGCAGCACGCCGATCGGCAGCAGGAACCACTGCAGATCGAAGATCAGCCCGATGATCAGGAACAGCGCCGTCACGCCGACCAGCGCGCCGATCATCAGCGGCAGCAGCAGCTTGTCTTCCTTGCGCTGCATCTGGAACGCCTGCCAGAGCTGCTGACGACGCTCCTTCGACGCCTGCTTGCGCGCCGCCTTCGCCGCGGCCTTCGCTTCCTTCGACGGCTTGCCGCCCTTACCTGCTGCCATGGCACCCAGGATAATGGCCGCGCACCCGCCGATCCCCGCCGGGATCGCGAGGTTTCGCGCGGCGTCACCGCCGCGCCCCACTGTCGCTCGGAAACAGCGGGCACGGCGGGGCTCGGTCGTTCGATCCACCGGCCCGATCGCCGTGGCGTGTGGCGGCCGTGTCACCGGTCGCCGTGTCATGCGGTCACCGTGTGGTCCGACCGCATCGGTCCGTCGTGTCGAGCCCGCTGGTGCGCGGGTACCCGCAGGCCGACGGGGTGGGATCCGTCGCTCGCGCCTACGGTGGTCGGGTGACATGGGGTGTGCTGGTTGGCCGGGTGCGAGCGCTGCCGTCGGCGGTGCGGTATCTGGTGATCGGCGGGGCGACGTCGCTGCTGTCGATCTTCGTTCTGGTCGCGCTGCTCGCGGCGGCCGCGCTGTGTCTGGTAGGCGTGGGAATTCCCTTGCTGCCCGACGCGGTCCGGATGATCCGGCCGCTGCTCGGATTCGAGCGCACCCGGGCGGGGGAGCGGTTGGGGGAGCCGATCCCCGAGGCGTACCGGCCCTTCGCCGCGCCGCTGCGGCAGCGGGTGGCCACGGTATTGACCGATCCCGCGAACCGGCGCGATATCGGCTGGCTGTGCGTGCACGCCGCCACCGGCTCAACGCTCGCGGCACTCGCCGTCGCACTGCCGTTGAGCGCGGTCAACCAGCTGTTGATACCGCTGTACTGGCAGGCCCTGCCGCCCGGGTCGATCGCGACCTTCGGCCTACCCGTCACCTCGTGGCCGACCGCGCTGGTCAATCTCGCCTTCGCGATTCCCATCGGCGCGCTGACCTTGCTGATCCCCGCCATGGCCCGCTGGCAGGCCCGCGTCGCCCGCTGGTTCCTCGCCCCCGCCCCCGATATCGCCCTCGCGGGCCGGGTCGCCGAGCTGACCGCCACCCGCGCCGCCGCCCTCGACGCCCACGGCGCGGAACTGCGCCGCATCGAACGCGATCTGCACGACGGCGCGCAGGCCCGCATCGCCGCGGTGATCATGCAGCTGGGGTTGGCCGAGCAACTGCACGACCGCGACCCCGACCGAGCCCGGGAACTCATGCGGAAGGCTCAGGACACCGCGACCGACGCGCTCGCCGAACTCCGTGACGTACTGCGCAGCGTCTATCCGCCGGTGCTGGCGGATCGCGGTCTGGCCAGCGCCGTCTCCGCCCTCGCCGCCCGCAGTCCGATTCCGTGCGCGCTGGAGGTCGCCACCACCGGCCGCTGGCCCGCCGCCGTCGAGGCGGCGGCCTATTTCGTTGTGGCGGAAGCCATGACCAATGCGACCAAACATTCCGGCGCGCGGTCGGTCACGGTCTCGGTCGCCGGTGATGCCGACCTGCTCACGGTGCTGGTGCGCGACGACGGCATCGGCGCGGCCCGGGAGATCGATGGTGGTGGCTTGGCGGGCATCCGCCGTCGCGCCGAAGCACTCGACGGCAGCATGACCCTGACCAGCCCCGCGGGTGGGCCGACGGTGCTGCGGGTGGATCTGCCGTCGCGGCTGTGACCCGGGGCTCGGCGCGGTCCCGGGCCGTGGTCACGCCCCAGTAGGGTGTGCGTCGTGGAGTCGCTGTGCGCGTCATGATCGCCGAGGACGATGCCCTGCTGCGGGAGGGGCTCGTCCTGCTGCTGAACACCGCCGGGATCGAGGTGATCACGGCCGTCGACAATGCCGGCGATCTCCTGACCGCGCTCGCGGGGGAGCGGCCCGACGCCGTGGTGGTGGATGTGCGGCTGCCGCCGACCTTCACCGACGACGGCCTGCGAGCGGCGGTGCGCGCCCGCGAGATTCACCCCGGGCTGCCGGTGCTGGTGCTCTCGGCGTACGTGGAGGACAGCTACGCCGCCGAACTGCTCGGTGACGGCGCCGGTGGCGTCGGCTACCTGCTGAAGGAACGCGTCGGCAAGGTCGATCGCTTCCTGGACTCCCTGCGCCGGGTAGCCGACGGCGGCACCGCCATGGATCCCGAGGTGATCTCCCAACTGCTGGTGCGCCGCCAGGCCGATGACCCGCTGGCGGCGCTCACCCCGCGCGAGCGCGAGGTGCTGGCGCTCATGGCGGAGGGCCACGACAACGCCACCATCGCCGAGCGCCTCGTGGTCAGTGAAGGCGCTGTGCTGAAACACATTCGGAGCATCTTCGCCAAGCTCGGGCTGGGGGCCGACGAGTCGGGGCACCGGCGGGTGCTGGCGGTGCTCGCCTACCTCAACGCGTGAGGCCCGAAACCCGGGCGGGTTTCGGGCCTGCACGTCAGTCGGCGGCGCAGGTGATATCCGACTCCGGCAGGGTGCCGTCCCGGAAGTACGCGTTCACCGCGTCGTAGACGCACGTGTTCGGATAGCGGCCGAAGATCCAGTGAATCGGCACATCCCGCAGCGTCACCAGTCGTGACGCCGACAGCGCGCGGTGCATGCCCTCCGCATTGGCGTAGGTCGTGCGGGTGTCGCCGGTCGACTGCACGATCAGGGCCGGTACCGAATTGTCCACCACCGTGCGGGGTTCCGCGGGTGCGGCCCAGAAGGCGCAGGGCGTGATGTTGTCGGTGAACGACCCGAACACGGGTGCCGTGGTCCGCGACCGCTCGAGGTTGTTCCAGTACCAGAGCGGATCGCGCGGTGCGTCCACGTCGCCGCACATGATCGCCATCTGCGCCGAACTGTCCTCGGGCTCGGCGGCGAGCACGAAGGCGAGCCCCTGGTCCAGCTCCGGCGTGATCGCCACCGGCAGGCCCCGCGCCGCGTCCCGTAGCAGCGCCACCTGCTCGGCGACCATTCCGTACTGCCGTGGATCGTCGAGCCCGGTGAACAGCATCAGCGGCAATTCGTGCGCGCTCACCGCGAACTCGCCGATCCGGATCGGCTGTTCCCCCGAACGCCGCAGCAGTTCCAGCACGGTCGCCCGCACCTGTTCACGGGTGGCTCCGAGACCGTAGTCGCGCTCGTGTCCGGCGGTCCAGTCCGCCCACAGGTCCAGCGCCGCCTCATTGGCCGGACCCATATCCCGCACCATGTCCACCGGCCCGTAGCGTTCCGGGTCGACCGCGCTGTCCAGCACCATCCGATCCACCCGGTCCGGGAACAGCTCGGCGTACACCGCGCCCAGATAGGTGCCGTACGAGGTGCCGAAGTAGCTGATCCGCTCGGCGTCGAGCACCGCGCGGATCACATCCATATCCCGCGCGGTATTGCGGGTGGTGATGTGCCGCAGCCGTTCTCCCTCCGCGGTGGCGCAGCGCGCGGCCAGCTCGGCCTGTGACGCCACGGACGCCGCGAAGCTCGCCGCGTCCGGGCCCGCCGCCTGCAGCCCGATGCCGCGCGGCCAGTCGCACCGGACCGGCGCGGAGCGTCCGACTCCGCGCGGATCCATGCCGATCAGGTCGTAGCTCGCCTTCACCTCGGGCGTCATGGCCGCCCCGACATCCACCATGAAGTCCAGCCCGCTGCCGCCCGGACCGCCGGGATT
Organism: Nocardia sp. CC201C; assembly: GCF_030010695.1. NCBI lineage: Bacteria > Bacillati > Actinomycetota > Actinomycetes > Mycobacteriales > Nocardiaceae > Nocardia > Nocardia sp. CC201C. The sequence continues at coordinate 7,729 of NZ_JASCXP010000229.1, read as the reverse complement.
CGACAGCATGACACCGCGTTTGCGCTCCGGATCGGCGGCGATGCGCGAGATGGCGACGGTCGTCGTCGGCCCGTCCGGCCGGCCGTAGTCGAGCGGAACGGTGACGTCGGCGCACTGCGCCTCGGCCGCGTCGAGACGTTCCTGATCGCAGGGCCGCCAGTCCACCCGCTGGTGGTGGAAGCGGTCCAGCTCGGGCGCGGCGGCGGTGTCCGCGGTGGCACAGCCGATTCCGAAGGGAAGTACCAGGCACAGCGCCGCGAACCATTTACCGAAGCTCATGCGGCACACACCAATCGCATGGGCTGATTGTGCGCCGCCGGATCGGTCGTGCCCGATTGCTCGACCGGCGTGTCGAGCTCCACCGTGCCCGCGAGCGCCACCCGTCCGGTGCGACACCGAAATGCCCTACTGCGCACTATGATTCCTCCTGCTCGGAAGCGGACCGATGCGCCCGCTCACCCTTCCGAGGTTAGGAATCCACACCGGTTACGTCAGTGCGGCGCACGCCCGAATGCGAACTCCGGTACGCACCCGCCCGGTGGTAGCGCCAGCACTACCACCGCGCCGCACTCGACCGTGCCGCCCGCCGTATCCGTCCGCGCCCGGCAGAAGGGCGCGCAACAGCTGGATCCGCGCCAGCGCCGCAACCTCGCCAACGATCCGCGCCACCTGCTCGCCGTCGACGGCCCCGCCAATCAGCGCAAGAGCGACAGCGACGCCGCCTCCTGGCTGCCGCCCAACAAGTCCTACCGCTGTGTCTACGTTGCCAAGCAGATCGACGTCTGAGCGGCCTACGCACTCTGGGTGGCCCGGGCCGAGAAGGACGCCATGACACGCGTTCTCGACGCCTGCTGACCGGTCAGGCGGATGATGCGGCCTTCTCGCGGATGCCGTCCGCGAGCTGCGCGGGTACCGGCTCGTGCCGCACGTAGCGGCGGGTGAAGTCGGCCGCGCCGCGGGCCAGTGAGCGCAGATCGATGGCGTAGCGGCTCAATTCGAGTTCGGGGACCTCGGCCCTGATCGCGGTGCGGCCGCCGCGCCCGATCGGTTCGGTGCCGAGCACCCGCCCCCGCCGGCTCGACAGGTCACCGAGCACCGGCCCCACGTAGTCGTCCGAAACCACCACCAGCACTTCGGCTATGGGCTCGAGCAGGTTGATGCGGGCCGCGGCGGCGGCCTCGCGCAGGGCGAGCGCGCCCGCGGTCTGGAAGGCCGCGTCGGAGGAGTCGACGGAGTGGGCCTTGCCGTCGTACAGCGTCACTCGCACGTCGACCAGCGGGTATCCGGCCACCACACCGCGCGCGGCCTGCGCCCGCACACCCTTCTCCACCGAGGGAATGAACTGGCGCGGCACGACGCCGCCCACCACCTTGTCCACGAACTCGATACCGGAGCCCTCCGGCAGCGGCTGCACCTCGATCTCGCAGATGGCGTACTGACCATGGCCGCCCGACTGTTTCACATGCCGCCCGCGGCCGGTGGCGGCGCCGGCGAACGTCTCCCGCAGCGCCACCTTGTGCTCGACCACATCGACCTGCACGCCGAACCGGGTGCGCAGCCGCTCGAGCGCCACCTCGCGGTGCGCCTCACCCAGACACCACAGCACCAGCTGCCGGGTATCGGGATTCTGTTCCAGCCGCACCGTCGGATCCTCGGCCACCAGACGGCTCAGGCCCTGGGAGAGTTTGTCCTCGTCGGCCTTGGAATGCGCCGCGATGGCCACCGGCAGCAGCGGATCGGGCAGGGCCCAGGGCTCGATGAGCAGCGGAGCGTCCTTGGCCGAGAGGGTGTCGCCGGTTTCCGCGCGCGACAGTTTGGTGACACAGGCGATATCGCCCGCGATGGCCTGACCGAGCGGCCGCTGCTGCTTGCCGAACGGCGCGGAGACGGCCCCCACCCGCTCATCGGCGTCGTGATTGGTGGTCTCGGACGGCCCGTGCCCGCACACGTGCACGGTGTCGTCGGTGCGCAGCGTGCCGGAGAACACCCGCACCAGCGACATCCGGCCGACATACGGGTCGGAGGAGGTGCGGATCACCTCGGCGGCCAACGGCCCCTTCGGATCACAGACGAGCGGTTCGGGCGTGCCTCCGGTGGTGCCGGTCGCGGAGACGGGATGTTCGGCGGGCGTGGGGAATCCGCGCGTGATGAGCTCCAGGATCTCCATGGTGCCCAGCCCCTGCCGCGCCCCCTCCGGTGGCGGCGCGGCGATCAGCACGGGATGGAAACTGCCTCGGGCGACGGCCTTTTCGAGATCGGCCTCCAGGGTGGCGAGGTCGATGTCCTCGCCGCCGATGTAGCGGTCCATGAGGGTCTCGTCCTCGCTCTCGGCGATGATGCCCTCGATGAGCCGGTTGCGCGCCTCCTCGAGCTGCGCCACCTGCTCCGGGGTGGCCGGGGTTTCGGTGTGCGCACCGGCGGAGTAGTCGTAGACGTGCTGGGAGAGCAGGTCGATCAGCCCCAGCACCGGCCGGTGGCCGTCGGCGGCCTTCTCCCCGTAGACCGGGAGATGCAGCGGCAGTATGGATTCCGCGGCTCCGCCGCCCAGGATGTCGCGACAGGTCTCGGTCATCTCGTCGAAGTCCGCGCGCGCGGTGTCGAGGTGGGTGAGCACGATGGCGCGCGGCATGCCGACTCTGGCGCATTCCTCCCACAGTGCCAATGTCGGCCCGCTCACCCCCTCCACCCCGGCGGCGGCCGAGAGCACGAAAAGGGCCGCGTCCGCAGCGCGCAGACCGGCCCGCAATTCCCCGACGAAGTCCGCGTAGCCGGGGGTGTCCAATAGGTTGATCTTGTACTGCTCCCATCCCATCGGGACCACCGACAGCTGTACCGACCGGTGTTGTCGCTGTTCGATGTCGTCGTAGTCGGACACCGCGGTCCCGTCCTCGACCCGACCACATCGGGGCACCGCCCCCGTGGCCACCGCCAGCGCCTCCACCAGCGTGGTCTTCCCGGACCCGCTGTGCCCGACCAGCACCACATTGCGTATGTCCTCCGGCCGGTCGGCCGTCACTGCCCTACCGTTCGCGCCTGCCGACGCACTCGTCTTCTCGACCATCTGGCTCGCTCCCCTGGTCGCCACGTGCGGTACTTCGAGCTTCCCACCAGCGAGCGGATCGCGTCTGCGAATCGGCCGATACGCCATCTTGCGTTGGATACGACGATGGCCCGGACACTGTCCGGGCCATCGTCGTATGTCTGCTGTGGCGGGAGTCTGTTGTGGCGCGGCTCAGGAACCGAAGCGGGCCAGCACCGAGGTGGCCTCCTGCGATGCGGTGCCCTCCTCGGCGAGATGCGCCATCTCCGGTGCGATCTCACGGCCGTGATGCTTCATCGCCTGGGCGTAGAGCCGCCCCGCACGATAGGAGGAGCGGACCAGCGGACCCGCCATGACACCGGCGAAGCCGATCTCCTCGGCCGTGCGGGAGTGCTCGACGAACTCCTCCGGCTTGACCCAGCGATCCACCGGGTGGTGGCGCGGCGACGGGCGCAGGTACTGGGTGATGGTGAGGATGTCACAGCCCGCCTCGTGCAGGTCGCGCATGGCCTGCGTGACCTCCTCCGGGTTCTCGCCCATGCCCAGGATGAGGTTGGACTTGGTGACCAGCCCGGCCTCGCGGGCGGCGGTGATCACGGCCAGGGAGCGCTCGTAGCGGAAGGCGGGGCGGATGCGCTTGAACACGCGCGGCACCGTCTCCACATTGTGGGCGAGCACCTCGGGACGGCTGGAGAACACCTCGGCCAGCTGGTCCGGGTCGGCGTTGAAGTCGGGGATGAGCAGCTCCACGCCGGTGTGCGGGTTGAGCCGCTTGATGGCGCGCACGGTCTCGGCGTACAGCCACGCGCCGCCGTCGTCCAGGTCGTCGCGGGCCACACCGGTGACGGTCGAGTAGCGCAGCCCCATGGCCTGCACGCTCTCGGCCACGCGGCGCGGTTCGTCGCGGTCCAGCGCCTTGGGTTTGCCGGTGTCGATCTGGCAGAAGTCGCAGCGGCGGGTGCACTGGTCACCGCCGATCAGGAAGGTGGCCTCGCGGTCTTCCCAGCACTCGAAGATGTTGGGACAGCCCGCTTCCTCGCAGACCGTGTGCAGCCCTTCGCGTTTCACCAGGCCCTTGAGTTCGGAGTACTCCGGACCCATGGTGGCGCGGGTGCGAATCCACTTGGGCTTGCGCTCGATCGGCGTCTCGGCGTTGCGCGCCTCGATGCGAAGGAGCTTGCGGCCCGCGGGTGCGGTGGCGCGCTCGGACGCGGCGGATGCCGTGGAGCCCGCCGCAGGGTCGGCCGCGGTCGGGTCGTTCGATGTCGGGGTGTCGACGGAGGTCACTTCTTCGACTCTACGCTCGTGATCTTCGGCTCGTGGAGGGCCCTCAGGCCTCGACTTTCGCCGGACCGCTCGCCTCGGACTTCGACCCCGACGCCGCCTCCGGCTGCGGCTCGGCCACCTTGGCGGTCTCACGGGCGACGACGTGCTCGCTCACCGGCAGCTCCCCGTCGAGGGCCCGCGCGATGGCCTCCGCCACCAGCGGCCGCACCTCGGCCACGGTCACCTCGCGCCCCAGCTCCCGGGTCAGCGTGGTCACCCCGGCATCGCGGATTCCGCACGGCACTATCGTCTGGAAACCGTCCAGCGCCGAATTGCAGTTGAACGACACCCCGTGCAGGGTGACGCCGCGCTGCACCCGCACCCCGATGGCGGAGATCTTGCGTTCGGGCTGGAAGTCGTTCGCGGGCACCCACACTCCCGAACGACCCGCCACGCGACCGGCGTGCAGTCCCAACTGCCCGCACACGTGGATGATGGCCTCCTCGAGCCGTCGCACGTAGGCGACCACGTCGACGGGTTCGGCCAGGCGGACGATCGGATAGCCGACCAGCTGTCCGGGCCCGTGCCAGGTGATCTTGCCGCCCCGGTCCACCTCGATCACCGGGCTGCCGTCGATCGGCATGTCCTCGGGTTCGGTGCGGCGGCCCGCGGTGAAGACCGACGGATGTTCGAGCAGCAGCAGCCGGTCCTGGCCGACGCCCTCGGCGCGTTCGGCGGCGATCGCGCGCTGGCGGTCCCAGGCGAGGGTGTAGTCGATCAGACCCAGATCCTCGACCAGCAGCGGCGTGCTGTCGTAGCGGGCCGAGACGCCGGTGGCCGAGGTTGCGGCAGGGGTGCTCGGGGCGGGGGTGGTGCGCTCGCTCACGACTGTGACGTTACGCCATCGCCCGTTACGCCATCGCCGAGGACGAGTTGCATGAGTGTCAGATCCATCCAGCGGCCGAACTTGTGCCCGACCTCGGGCAGTTGTCCGACGATGGTGAAGCCGAACTTCTCGTGCAGGGCGATGGAGGTGGTGTTGCCGGATTCGATGGCGGCGATCATGGCGTGCACGCCGCCCCGGCGAGCCCGCGCCAGCAGTTCGCTCATGAGCGCGGTGGCCACGCCGCGCCGGTGGAATCGGTCGGAGACGTACACGGAGTTCTCCACGGAGAAGCGGTATCCCGACTTGGGCCGGAACTGTCCGTAGCTGGCGTATCCGGCGACCGCGCCGTCGATCTCGGCGACCAGGATGGGGCATCCGGCATCGGTGCGGGCCTGGAACCAGGCCGTGCGCTCGCCGAGGTCGGCGAGTTCGGTATCCCAGATGGCTGTGGTCTCGGCGATGGCGTGGTTGTGGATCACCAGGATTTCCGGCAGATCGCTCGGGCGGGCGTCGCGCACCAGCAGGTCGGCCGGTGCGAGCACGGCGGGGGAGAGGGCGTCGCTCACCCGTTCACGGTAGCCAGCGCCGTGCTGTGACGCCGCTCTCGCCCGGCTATCGGTCCAGGCAGGCGAGGAATTCGGTGGTATCGCCGAGATGTGGCACGCACTGGAACGGGTTGTCGAAGTCCGGAATCGAATACCCGGCGGTGAGGATGGCGAGAGTGAGAACCAATTCGCCGGCGATCAACTTGACATCAATGGTTTTGAACATGGCGGTCACGCCCGTCTCGCTCGGCGGCCCGCTTACCTGCAGCAACGGGTCTTACGTGGGGTTATCCATGGTAGCTACTGGCGGGTTACCCGGCTATAGCCGCGCGAAACAGGGCACGCCCCAGTGGTGGCACCGGCCAGGGTCAGCGGTCGCCGACGGCGGCGAGCGCCGCGCCGATGGTGGGATGCGTGAAGGTGTAGCCGCTCTCCTCGAGGACAGCGGGAATCGCGCGCTGGCCGTGCAGGACGGCCTCGTCCGCGAACTCACCGAGGGCCAGGCGCAGGGCGAAGGCGGGGACCACGAACGGGGCGGGCCGGTGCAGCGCGCGCCCCAGCGCCCGGTTGAACTCGGCATTGGTGACCGGAGCGGGGCCGACCATGTTCACCGGCCCGGAGACTGCCGGTCGGGTGATGGCGTGCACGATGCCGCCGATCTCGTCGTCGAGCGATATCCACGGCATGTACTGGCGACCGTTGCCGATGCGGCCGCCCAGTCCGAGGGAGTACAGCGGCCGCAGCATGCCGAGCATGCCGCCGTGCGCGGACATGACCACCGCACTGCGCAGCAGCACGGTACGCGTTCCGGCGTCGACGGCCGGTTGCGTCGCGGCCTCCCAGTCCCGGCACAGCGCCGCCAGGAATCCCGTTCCGGCGGGGTCGCTCTCGGTGAGCACCCGGTCACCGGTGTCCATGCCGTAGTAGCCGATGGCGCTGGCGTTGACCAGCGTCGGCACCCCGGCCGTGGCGACCGCCGAGGCCAGCACATCGGTGGGGATGATGCGGCTGTCGCGCAGCTCCTGCTTGAAGCTGCCGGTCCAGCGCCGCCGCCCGATGCTCGCGCCGCAGAGGTTCACCACGGCGTCGGCATCGCGCAGCGCGCGCTGGTCCAGATCGGCGCGGGCCGGATCCCAGGAGAACTCGTCGCGGGCGCGCACGGGACGGCGCACGAGGCGCGCCACCTCGTGCCCGTCGCGGCGCAGTGCCGCGACCAGTGCCGTCCCGATCAGCCCGGAGGACCCGGCCACCACGACCTTCATGGCTACAGGCCGAGATCGCCTTCGAAGGCCGCCTCTTCCAGCCGGTGCCGGATGGTGGTGAGGAAGCGGCCGGCGTCGGCGCCGTCGATGAGCCGGTGGTCGTAGGTCAGCGGCAGGTACGCCATGGAGCGGATGCCGATGGCCTCACTGCCGTTGTCGCTGATCACCATGGGGCGCTTGACGATCGCGCCGGTGCCCAGCATGGCGGCCTGCGGCGGCACCAGGATCGGGGTGTCGAACAGCGCACCCTGGGAGCCGATATTGGTGATGGTGAAGGTGCCGCCCGACAGCTCGTCCGGCTTGAGGCCGCCGGTGCGCGCCCGGTTGGCGATATCGGCGATGGCCCGGGCCAGCCCCGCGAGGGACAGGTCGTTGGCGTTGTGGATGACCGGGGACAGCAGCCCCTGCTCGGTGTCGACCGCGATGCCGAGGTTGACCACCGAGTGGTAGGTGATCTCCTTCTTCTCCTGGTCGTAGGAGGCGTTCACGTTCGGGTGCACGCCGAGGGCCTCGATGGCGGCCTTCGCGAAGAACGGCAGGAACGTGAGCTTGACGCCCTCACGCTGCTGGAAGGAGTTCTTGGCCTTGGCCCGCAGCGCCGCGATCTTGGTGAGATCGGCCTCGTGCACCTGGGTGAGCTGCGCGGTGGTCCGCAACGACTCCAGGGTCTTGGTGGCGGTGATCTGCCGGATGCGGTTGGCCTTCTGGGTGGTGCCCGGAAGGTGGGCCA
>NZ_JASCXP010000228.1:0-12041 GCF_030010695.1 Nocardia sp. CC201C | reverse complement strand
CCTCGCCGAGTTCGCGCCGGAGCTGCCCGCCGACCTGCCCTGGCTGCTGCTCGACGATCCCGCCGTGGTGGCCGAGTGCGCCCGCCACGCCGCCACCGACCTGACCGATGCCGACCGACCGTCCCCGCTGCGGGTCGACCATCCGGCCTACCTGATCTACACCTCGGGTTCCACCGGAAAGCCCAAGGGCGTCACCGTCACTCACGCGGGTCTGCGCCCTCTGGTCGATCACGCCGTGGTGCGGTACGGGCTCACCGCCGAGGACCGGATGCTCCAGATCCGCATCCCCGTCGCCGACCCGTTCGTCCTCGAATGGCTGTGCGCCTTCGCGACCGGCGCGACCCTGGTGATCGCGCCGCCGTCGGTGTACGGCGGCCCCGAACTCGCCGAGTTCATCCGCGACGTCGGGGTGACCCATGCCCTCATCCCGCCCGGCGTGCTGGCCACCATGGACCCCGCCGGACTGGACCGGCTGCGCGTCCTGCACGTCGGCGGTGACGTCAGCACCGCCGAACTGGTGGCCGCGTGGCAGCCGGGCCGCACCTACCTGAACGCCTACGGGCCCACCGAGACCACCATTGTCGCCACCTATGCCGATCTGGCCCCGGGGCGGCGCGTCGGCATCGGCGCACCGATTCCGGGCACGGCCGCGCGGGTCTTGGACGAGCGCCTCGCGCCGGTGCCGCCGGGCGTGGCGGGCGAACTGTACCTGTCCGGTCCGGGCCTCGCCCGCGGCTACCACGACGCACCCGGCCTCAGCGCCGGTCGGTTCGTCGCCGACCCGTGGGGTGCGCCCGGCTCACGCATGTACCGTACCGGCGATCTGGTGCGCCGGATGCCCGGAGCCTCCGGTAGCTGGGAGCTGGAGTACTTGGGGCGCACCGACTTCCAGGTGAAGGTTCGCGGATTCCGGGTCGAGCTCGGCGAGATCGACGCCGTGCTCGTCGCGCATCCGGCCGTGGAGCGGGTGGTGACCGTCGGCCGCGTGGATCAGCGCGGGCAGACCGTGCTGGTGTCGTATGTCGTTCTTGCCGAAGGGAATTCGGTGCATGTGACGGAGCTGCGCGACCACGCGGCCCGCAGCCTCGCGCCCTACATGGTGCCGTCCGCGATCATGGTGCTCGATGCGCTGCCGCTCACCCCGGCCGGAAAGCTCGACCGTCGGGCGCTGCCCGAACCGCGGTTCCAGGCTCGTGTGTTCCGCGCTCCGGCAACTCCGCTGGCGGAGCTGGTCGCGGCGGTGTTCGCGGAGGCGCTCGACTCGACCGATCCCATCGGCGCGGACGACGACTTCTTCGAACTCGGCGGCAATTCGCTCATCGCGACCCGGGTCACCGCCCGGCTGGGGGAGCGGTTGGGGCGTCGGGTCCCGGTGCCGACCCTCTTCGAGGCCCCGGTCGTGCACGCGCTGGCGGCCCGTCTCGTCGCGGACGACATCGCGCCCGCATTGCCCGCGCTGACCGCCGGGCCGCGTCCGGCCCGGATTCCGCTGTCCCCGGCACAGCAGCCGATGTGGCTGCTGAACCGGCTGGATCCCGAATCCCCGGCCTACAACATTCCCGCGGCGGTGCGGATTCTCGGCGAAATCGACCATGCCGCCATGCGCGCGGCCTTCGCCGACGTGGTGGCCCGACACGAGGCGCTGCGCACCGTCTTCCCGCTCGACGCCGACGGCGAGGGCCATCAGGTGGTGCTGCCGCCGCACACCGCGCTGTCGCCGGAGGTGGAGCCGGTCGTCGGTGCGGTGGCCGCACGGGTGGCCGAGATCGCCGCCGCCGGTTTCGATGTCACCACCGAGGTGCCGTTGCGGGCGGTGCTGCTGCGCGAGGCCGAGCACAGTCACGTGCTGGTGGTGGTGCTGCACCACATCATCGCCGACGGCTTCTCCATGAATCCGCTGTTGCGCGATATCGTCACCGCCTACCTTGCCCGCCGCTCCGGCGGCAGCCCGACCTGGACGCCGCTGCCGGTGCAGTACGCCGACTACACGCTGTGGCAGCACCGGGTGCTGGAAACCGTTGCGGCGGAAGAGCTCACGTTCTGGCGCGAGACCCTCGCCGGGTTGCCGGACGAACTGCCGCTGCCCACCGACCGGCCCCGCCCGCCGCTGTCCTCGCGCCGCGGCGCGGTGGTGCGCGGACGGATCGGCGGCGGTGTCGGAGCCCGGCTGGACGGCGTCGCCAAGCGGCACGGCGTGACACCGTTCATGGTGTTGCACGCCGCCCTGTCGGTACTGCTGGCCCGCATGTCGGGCACCGACGACATCGCCGTCGGCACGCCGGTGGCGGGGCGCGGCGCGAGCGCACTGGACGGCATGGTCGGCATGTTCGTCAACACCCTCACGCTGCGCACCCGGATCGACCGCCCGGACCGCACCTTCGCCGAACTGCTCGCCGCGACCCGCGCGGTGGACGTGGCCGCCTTCGCCCACGCCACCGTGCCGTTCGAACGGGTGGTGGACGCCCTCGGCGTCGAACCCACCCGGGCCCGGCATCCGCTGTTCACCGTCAGCCTCAGCTATGTGAACCTGGACTCGCGCACACACGCGGTGCCCGGACTGGTGCTGGAGGGCGTCGACTTCGATGACAGCGTCGCCAAATTCGACCTCACCTTCACCATCGGGGAGACGCTCGACGCGGACGGCCACCTCCCGGTGGAACTGACCTACGCCACCGACCTCTACGACGCGTCGACGGCGGCCGAACTGCTGCGCCGCTTCGGCCGGGTGCTGGGCGCGGTCACCGCCGACCCGCGCCGCCGGGTCGGTGAGATCGAGATTCTCGCCCCCGCCGAACGCGCCGAGATTCTCGCCCGCCGCGGTCCGCGCGCCAGCGCACCGCGCACCCTGGCCGAGATCATGGTCGCGGCCGTGGCGCTGGACCCGGAGGCCACCGCCCTGGTGTACGCGGGACGGGAACTGAGCTACCGGGAACTCGACGAGCGCTCGTCCCGGCTGGCCCGACTGCTCATCCACGCCGGGCTCGGAGCGGAAGACGTCGTCGCCGTCGCCATTCCCCGGTCGATCGACTCCATGGTGGCACTGTGGGCGGTGGCGAAGGCCGGGGCGGTCTTCCTGCCGGTGGATCCCACCTATCCGGCCGGGCGCATCACCCACATGCTCACCGACTCCGGCGCGCGGATCGGCCTCACCGTCGCCGCGGCGGCGGCCGCACTGCCCGCGGGCGTCGAATGGCTGGTGCTGGACGCCGACGCGACCGCGCGACGAGTGCGGCGCCACGACTGCGCGGCCGTCACCGACGACGAACGGGTGCGCCCGGTGACCGTCGGCAATGCCGCCTGGATGATGTACACCTCCGGGTCCACCGGAAGGCCCAAGGGTGTGGTGGTCACCCACGCCGGTCTCACCGGTGTGGCCGCCCTGCACCTGGAGCGCTGCCCTACCACGGCCGCCGCCCGCGTCCTGCACCGAGCCTCGCCCAGTTTCGACGCCTCCCTCATGGAGGTGCTCATGGCGCTGCCGGTGGGTGCCACCCTGGTCATCGCGCCCGCCGATGTCTTCGGCGGTGCGGAGATGTCCGAACTCATTCGTGCCGAGCGGGTTACGCACGCACTCATCACGCCGTCGGTGCTGCACACCCTCGACGCGGACACGCTGACGGGACTGCGGCACCTGGCGGTGGGCGGCGAGGGCTTCGGCCCGGATCTGCTCCGGCGCTGGGGACGGGATCGGGAGTTGTACAACTCCTACGGCCCGACCGAGGCCACCATCACCACCCATATGAGCACCCCGCTGCGCCCCGGCGATCCGGTGGTGCTCGGCGGTCCGGCCGCCGGGCTGTCGGCCGTGGTCCTCGACCATCTGCTGCGGCCGGTGCCCGACGGGGTGACCGGCGAAATGTACCTGCGGGGACCGGGTCTGGCGCGTGGCTACCACGGCCTGCACGGTCTCACCGCGAGCCGCTTCGTGGCCGATCCGTACGGCGCGCCCGGCGAAAGGCTCTATCGCACCGGCGATCTGGTGCGCTGGACCTCGCCGGTGGTCGACGGAGGGGCTGCTCCGACGCTGGAGTATCTGGGCCGCACCGATGATCAGGTGAAGGTGCGCGGCCTGCGCATCGAGCTCGGTGAGATCGACACGGTGCTGACCGCACACCCCGCGATCGACAGCGCGGTGACCGTCGGCCACCGCGACGCCACCGGCGAGACCGCCCTGGTGTCCTATGTGGTGCCCGCCCCCGGCCACACCGTCGACGTGGATGCGCTGCGCGCCTTCGCGGCTCGTTCACTCATCGCCTACATGGTGCCCGCCGCCGTCATGGTCATCGACGCCATCCCGCTCACCCCGACCGCCAAGCTGGATCGAAAAGCCCTGCCGGAACCGGTATTCCGGGAAGCGGTCTACCGGGCTCCGGTCACCTCGAGCCAACGGAGCGTCGCCGAGGCCATGGCCGAGCTGCTGGGCCGCGCCGTCGACCGCGTCGGGCTCGACGACGATTTCTTCGCCCTCGGCGGCAATTCGCTGAGTGCGGCGAAGCTCTCGGCCCGGCTGTCCACCCGCCTCGGCGCACCCGTGGCCATGCGGACCGTCTTCGAGCATTCCACCGTCGCCGCCCTGGCGGCGGCCGTAACCGACGCCGGTCCGGCGGCGGTGGAACCGGTGCTCGCACCGCGCACCGATCACGGTCCGGTGCCGTTGTCCCCGGCCCAACAGCGCATGTGGTTCCTGAACCGTTTCGACACCGCCGGTGCGGCCACCGCCGACGGCACCGCCGCGGCGGCCTACAACATCCCGCTCGCCATCCGGCTCACCGGTGACCTGGACATCGCCGCCCTCACCGCCGCGCTGTCCGATGTGACGACCCGCCACGAAACGCTGCGCACGGTCTACCCGCTCACCGATTCCGGACCGGTGCAGGTGGTCGTGCCCGCCGAGCGGGCGCCCGTGCCGGACCTGACCCCGATCCCTCTCGCGGCGGCCGGTATCACCGCCGCCGTCACCGAATTCGTCGGCGCGCCCTTCGATGTCACCGCCGAGATCCCCGTGCGGGCGCGGCTCTACGCGGTGGCCGAGGACGACCACGTGCTCGCGGTGTCGGTGCATCACATCGCCGCCGACGGCGCCTCGCTCGCACCGCTGGCCCGCGACGTGGTGACCGCCTACGCCGCCCGCCGCGCCGGTGCGGCGCCCGCGTGGACGCCGCTGCCGGTGCAGTACGCCGACTACTCGGTGTGGCAGCGGACCCGGCTCGGCGTCGAGCACGACCCGCACTCCCTCGCGGCTCGCCAACTCCGGTTCTGGACCGAGACCCTGGCCGGTCTGCCCGACCAGCTGTCCCTGCCCACCGACCGGCCGCGTCCGGCGGTGGTCTCCACGGCCGGACGGCAGGTGGAATTCACCATCGACGCCGAAACCCACGCCCGGCTGCTGGAATTGGGACGCGCGCGCGGCGCGACGCTGTTCATGGTGGTGCACGCCGCCTTCGCGCTGCTGCTGTCGCGCCTGTCCGGCGACTCGGCGGTCGCGGTGGGCACGCCGGTGTCGGGACGCGGGGCGGACGCCCTCGACGATCTGGTCGGCATGTTCGTGAACACCCTGGTGCTGCGGGCCGATATCGATCCGGCCGTGCGCTTCACCACCCTGTTGGACCGGGTGCGCGCCACCGACCTGGCCGCGTTCTCCCATGCCGACGTGCCCTTCGAGCGGCTCGTCGAAGTGCTGAACCCGGTGCGCTCCACCGCGCGCCATCCGCTGTTCCAGGTGGGGTACTCGTTCAACAATGCGACCGGCGGTGAATTCGCCCTCGACGGGCTCACCGTGCGCCCGGTCGGATACGACACCGCGGTATCGCGTTTCGACCTGCATCTGGTGGTCGCCGACCGGTATCACGCCGACGGCGTGCCCGCCGGGCTGGACGCGGCCGTCACCTACGCGACGGCGCTGTTCGACGAGGGCACCGTCGCCGGGCTCGCCTCCCGTTTCCAGCGCCTGCTCGGCGAGATCCTCGCCCGGCCCACCGCGCCGGTGGGTGAGCTGGAGCTGCTCGCGCCCCGGGAGCGGGTCCACATCCTCGAACACTGGAACGACACCGCCGCCGCGGTGGAGGAGCGAGCCACGCTGGCTTCGCTGCTCGACACGAGCGTGGCGGCCGACCCGGACGCCGTCGCAGTGGTGGCGTGGACATCGCACGGCCGCGTGGTGCTCACCTACGCCGAACTCGGCGCGCGGGTGAATCGCCTGGCGCGGCACTTGATCTCGCTCGGCGTCGGACCCGAGACACGCGTGGCGCTGGCGCTGCGGCGCTCGGTCGATCTGGTGGTGGCCATGTACGCCGTATCGGTCGCCGGTGGTGCGTACGTGCCGGTGGACCCAGACCAGCCCGCCGAACGGACCGACTACATCCTCGAGACGGCCGCGCCGGTCTGCGTGCTCACCGACGCTTCCTATCGCACCGCGGTCGCCCCGCTGGTGCGTATCGACGATCCGGCGCTGGAAGCACTGGCGGCCGAGCCGATCACCGATGTCGACCGGCGTGCGCCGCTGTCGGCGGCCCACACCGCGTACGTGATCTTCACCTCCGGCTCCACCGGCCGCCCGAAGGGCGTGGTGGTGCCGCACGGAGCGGTGGTCAACCAGTTGCTCTGGAAGCGAGCCGAATTCGGCCTGAACGCCGCCGACGCCGTCGTGCTGAAGACGGCCGCCACCTTCGATCTGTCGGTCTGGGAGTTCTGGTCGGCCACTGTCTGCGGCGGTCGCCTGGTCATCGCCGCACCCGACGCGCACCGGGACCCCCGCGCGCTCGGCGAGCTGATGGCGCGGGAGGCGGTCACCACCCTGCACACCGTCCCCGCCCTGCTCGACGCCCTGCTCACCGATGGCCTCCCGGACACCCTGCGCCGCGTCCTCGCCATCGGTGAGACCCTGAACCCCGAACTGGCGCAACGCTTTCGGCAGAGGTATCCGGATACGGGATTGTTCAACCTGTACGGTCCCACCGAAACCGCGGTGTCGATCACGTGCCACCGCGTGAACGCCGCCGACGAGCTGTCGGTTCCCATCGGCCGCCCGGAGTGGAACAGCCGGGTCTACGTCCTGGACGCGCGCCTGCGGCCCGTTCCGGCCGGTGTCCCGGGTGAGCTCTACCTCGCGGGAGACCAGCTGGCCCGGGGCTACTTCGCACGTCCCGACCTCACCGCGGATCGCTTCGTGGCCAATCCGTTCGCCCCGGGCGAGCGCATGTACCGCACCGGCGACCTGGCGGCGTGGACCGCCGAGGGCGAACTGGAATACCGCGGCCGCACCGACTTCCAGGTGAAGATTCGCGGCTTCCGCATCGAACCGGGCGAGATCGAGGCGGCGCTGGCGGCGCTGCCCGAGGTGGCTCGGGCGGCGGTGCTGGCGAAGTCGGACCCGCACACCGGCGACCGCTTGGTCGCCTACGTGGTTCCGGCGCCGCCGCGCAGCCCGGATGTGGAACCCGCCCTGGACATCCCACGGGTACGGTCGGTGCTGGCGGCATCCCTGCCGTCCTATATGGTCCCGGCCGCCTTCGTGCTCCTGGACGAACTCCCGCGCACCGTCAACGGCAAGCTCGACCGCGAAGCGCTGCCGGACCCGACCTTCACCCCTCGCGAATACCGGGGCCCGCGAACGGATGTGGAGAACCAGATCTGCGCTGCCTTCGCCGCGGTGCTTCCCGCGGCGCGGATCGGCTTGGACGACAACTTCTTCGAACTCGGCGGCAACTCCCTGCTCGCCGTACGCTTGGCCGCCGAGCTGAGCGACGCCCTGGCCGAGCGCATTCCGGTGTCCGTCCTGTTCACCGCACCCACCCCCGGCGAACTGGCCGCCCGCCTTGTCCATCCGCATCCCGACGCCCTCGATCCGGACTCGGCCTTCTCGGTGCTCCTGCCGCTGCGCCCGAGCGGCACCGGTGCCCCGCTGTTCTGTATCCATCCCGCGGGCGGCATCGCCTGGTCCTTCGCCGGTCTGACCGCCCATCTCGATGCCGACCGTCCCATCTACGGTCTGCAATCCCCGACGCTGTCCACCGCTGCGCCCCTGCCCGATTCCATCGACGCGTGGGCGGCGGAGTACGCCCGTGAGATTCGCGCCGTCCAGCCGGAAGGCCCCTACCACCTGCTCGGCTGGTCGTTGGGCGGCGTGCTGGCCCATGCGGTCGCGGTCCTGCTCCAGGACCAGGGCCAGTCCGTCGCCACCCTGGCCATGTTGGACAGCTCGCTGGCGGTCGCCGCCGACGAGCCGACCACCATTCCCGTCGCCCAGGTGCTCGGCGGACTGCTCGCCGAGCCGGGCGACCTCGACGACGCCGCACCGGCCGTCGTGGCCGAACGCCTCGCGGCACTGGGTGAACCGTTCTCCTCGCTGGGGGTGGACCGCATCGCGCGCATCATCGACGGCGGCGTGCGCTCGCTCACCCTCATCGCCGAGCACCGCCCCCGCCGCTTCAAGGGCGATCTGCTGTACTTCGCCGCCGCCGGCGACGATCCGAGCGGCGCCTCGGGTGTCTCGACCTGGTCCGACGCCATCGACGGCGTGGTGCACAACCACACCGTGCAGGCCACCCACTGGCGCATGACCGCACCGGATGCCCTCGCGCACATCAGCCGCGTGCTCAACGCGGTCCGCAGGCAAGCCGGACCGCGCTAGCCGCGCACCCGATGCCGCACGGCCGCGACCCGGCCGTGCGGCTGGCTCCCACGCGAAAACCCCCGCTGAGAAAGGCAATCCGATGAGCAATCCCTTCGACGACGCAGACGCGCAGTTCTATGTGCTGGTCAATGAGGAGGCGCAGCACTCGCTGTGGCCGGTGTTCGCCGCCATTCCCGGCGGCTGGACCATCGCGCACGGTCCCGCCGACCGGCAGCACTGTCTGGATTTCGTCGAGTCCCAGTGGACCGACATGCGTCCGCTCTCGTTGATCGAGGTCATGGCTGACAACGAATAGAGCTGAACGAATAGACCTGTCGGAAAAGACTTTTCCGAACAGTTGAAAGAAAGGAATCACCATGGACGGCGTAGACGTCAACGCCCTGATCGCCTCGCTGCTGGCGCTGCTCGGCAGCGGCTCCAGCCTCAACTACGACCCCAACGCTGCCTGAGCGCGTTTCACGGCAGATCGATCCGAAAGGAACACCCATGGATACCGGTAGCGGCATCGCCACCCTTTTCCAGGCCCTTGCCCACGTCCTGACCTCTGGTTCGTCGACGTCCGTCACCCCCGGCACGCCGACTCCCACCCCGGCCCCCACCACCTAGGAGGGGGCGATATGGACAGCGGCAGCGCAGTAGACAATTTCTTCAACACCCTGGCCCAGATGATCCTGACCGGATCCTCGGTCTCCTTCCCGCCCACCAGCGGCTCCGCGTAACCGCAACAGCCGCCGCGGGTCCACGACCACCCGCGGCGGCCCGCGCCGATCCCGAGCGCCCACGTGGCCCCGGCCGAGTTCAGCCCCGCAGTTCGATGGGCCCGCGGAGCTGGCGGGCCGCGGCGGCGGTCCAACCGAGGTCGTAGTGGGCGCCCTCGGCCACGAAGCGGTCGCGCAGTTCGTACCAGCGCAGGCCGGGGTGGCGGTGGTGCACGCCGTGCAGACTGAAATTCAGCGCGAGGCGTTCGAGGGGCCGGGGCAGGCGCAGGTTCATGGCCTCGAGCGGTGCGTCCAGGTCGGTGCCGTAGTGGTAGGCGTTGTCGGATACGGAGATGATCAGGGCGCGGCCGCCGAGGGCCGCCAGCAGCATCCAGGCGTGCTCGCCGTAGGCGAGGAGAGCCGCGGTGTGCAGTGCCACGATCGCGACCGCGTCGGTGCGGAATCGAGTGAGCTGCTCGGCCTGGGCGATGCGTTCGAACAGCGGCCCCGAGACCGAATCCGGCGCGTCCAGCCGCCGGGCCAGCCCGCGCAGCAGCGGCGCGGGCAAGGCGGCCAACAGCACCGCCGCGACCTCGAGCAGGTAGAGGCCACCGAACAGGCGCAGGTAGTAGCCGGGGGCGGCCTTGGCCCAACTGGATGTCGCGGGGTCGTAGATCTCCGTGCGCTCCCGGGTCCGGCTGTACCGGTGGTGCAGCAGATGCCCGGCCTTGAGCAGGGCGAACGGCGAGCCGTACAGCACCGCGAGCGCGCGTCCGCAGCCGTCGTTGCGCGCCCGGCGCTCCAGCAGCGTGCCGTGTACGGCCTCGTGGATCAGCGACCAGAACGGCGTGGTCAGCAGCATCGGAACCAGCAGCGTCCAACCCCAGGCCGGGTCGTGGGGCAGCAGTACCAGCGGCAGCACCACCAGCTGGAACAGTCCGAGGGCCGTCGCGATGCCGATCAACCAGCGATTGACGGCCCGCACCGGCCCCCGGGTGCCGCGAATCGTGCTACGGGTGCGCACCTCGGTCATACCGCCGCCCTCGTTCGCCTCGAGCCTCTACGCGCACATGGTGCCACCGTGCGCGCGACGCGGTCGAGGCCGAGACAGGCTGATGACCAGGAGCGTCCGAGCTATTCATCGAGTGTGCGAACGCGGTTCACCTCGTCCTCGCTCAGGCGACCCGCACGGCGCGGCGGATGGGCTCGCTGCGATACCGGGACAGGTCCCCGTCGATGTGCAGCAGCCGCCACAGGCGCTTGGTGACCGGGTTCATCAGTCCGAGTTCGGTTGCCAGCGAGCGCATATCCCCGAAGTAGTCGGACAGGATGCGCCGCGAATGCGGCGCCTGCCAGAAGGCTTCCTGGATCACCGAGCGGGGAATGTCGAACTTGCGGGCGAATTCCGGTGGCGGAGCCATGATCTCACCCGCCAGCCAGCGCATGGCCAGCGGGAAGGCGATGCCGCACACATTGCGGTACACCGCGTTCATGGCCGGGATATGTTCCTTCAGGAACTCGTTGGCGAAGGAGATGTGGCGCGCCTCCTCGGCGATATGGATCTCCATGCACCGGACCACCGCCGGCGGCAGTTTCGCGCCGTCCCGGATGATGGCCTTCTGATAATGGTCGATGGGCTCCTCGCCGCCCAGGATTCCGATGAACAGAATCGCCCAGGCATAGCCGCCGGCGACACCGATGAAGGGTGACAGCGCCCGGAAGATGGGTCGCATGCCGGGCACGTCCTCGCCGATGCGATTCACCAGTTCCTGGAACATCTGGATGTGGTTGCACTCCTCCGTCATCTCGTGGAGGCAGTAACGGAACTCGGGGGATCCGTTGGGCAGCTTCATGATGTACTGCATCATTCCGCGGATCAGCACGCTCTCGAAGGCCGCGCCGACCTTGATGGAATTGCTGATCCGCCAGCGCCCGATCTCGATCTGCCGTTCCATCGGCAGGTTCCGGTACCACTCGGTGGCCCCGAGTGGATCGACCTCCGGGGACAGCACCCAGCGGGGATCGTCGCGGTCGATGGCGAATTCCGGGGAGTCCCAGGCGATGTCGAGGTAGGGGTCGAAGTGCCGGTCCACCGATCCCTCCGACAGGGTGCGCAGCAGTTCGCCGTACTCACGGACCTCGGGGGTGGTGCCCGGTGCGGTGGAAAGTGTCATCGTCGCCTCCTGGTTGCCGCGCGGCGTGCCCGTGGTTCGGGAGGCACGCCGACCACGCCGGTGTGGTGCGGCTCTCTCCAAGATATGTGAGAACATGAGTTACATACAAGTGCTCGATCTCATCGGGGTGACCCGCTCGGCTCATTGGCCGCGGCGAATTCGCATAAACATTTGCTGGCTAATAATGGGCAAATAATTTATCTGGAAAGACACGCCCTGACCTGCGCGAAAGTTCCCCGAAAATACGGTAGCGAATAGTTCTAGACATCGACACGAGGAGGGAAAGTCAATGGCTACGGACATTGCATCCGTCGAGCACCAGGGTTTCGCCATGCAGGCTATCGGCCGCAGGGGTGTGCGACCGGTCGTTCCCGTACCGATGCTGGACGATAACCCGATCGAACCCCAATCGATCGGCCTGTATTGGGACCGAGACGGCGATATCTGGCAGCGAGAGGACACGGGCTGGCGACTGATCCTCCAGAACGGAGTATCCGTCGATCCCATCTCGCTGTGGGGCTGGGAGGACGGCTGCGT